>CBDHCY010000004.1:0-40019 GCA_965261485.1 Leptospiria bacterium | reverse complement strand
TGCTGAAAGATATTTAAAAAAATGATATCAAAATGCGGTCCTTTGAAATTATATTAGATTAATGATGGTGTGAAGTATGTTGTTAGAAAGCATCCAGAAGATGCAAAAGATCTCCCGTAAATGTTTCAATGGTGATTTGGGAATATAATTATTTTAGGCATGAATTAGAGAATTATAATACTTTGTCGAACAATTCAACAAGTTCGAAATCTTTCAGATTGATAAGATCATGTTGTGCGTGAATGATATCTAATTTTTGTTCCAATCCAGATGAATTTAGTAATAATTTGCAGAATTTCAGATTTGTTCAACAAAGTAAATTATAATAGAATTAAAGCTAAGATTTTTACAAAATTCTAGAGTAAATTTCCACGAACAATCAAACTTGAACATAGTTAATCAGGTCTACATACAAGAATCTGAAATTTTATTAAAAATGAATTATAAATCACTTATAGATTTCATGTTTTGTTCAAATTATCTAATATTTAGTCTCAAATTAGTGCAAAACTATATAATCATAAGCAGTGTAATAATACTAAATGGATATAACTTCAATAAAATTGCTGAAATCATTGATAGATGGACAAAAAGAATCAGCTGAATTACTAAATTTACTAGGAATAAAGGAAAGACGATTAGCATACATAACAAAAAATCTTATGGAAGAAGATTACATAGAAAAAGAAAATACAGAAATCAGATTAAAAGAAACACCAAAGGCAACACTGTTTAGAGACATTACACAAGTTGTAGATGTTGAAAAATTACTTTGTGATTCAAATGAAATAATACTTTTCAACATAGATGAAAATATTACAGTAGATCAATTAATAAAAAAATCAGGATTATCAAAGGCAACAACCTATAGATCTATTTCAGATTTACAATCCATCGGGTCTGTCCTAAAAGATGAAAATATAATAAACATTGATGAATCAAAAGAACAATTAGTTTTATTTACAAAATTATTAAAAACTGAAAGAGAGAGAAAATATGAAGATGGAAATACAGAAATTATTTATAATAATAATTCAACAATATTACGAAAAACCCCAAGTGAAAAGGTTGCAAAAGGTGTAACAACTGGATTTACATTATTTTCAGATTATGATATAGAATATCAAACTACACATGATTATTTTTGTGAACAAAAAGATGATTTAGAAATACAAGATGTGTTATTGCATGCAGTTTATTCTGCAAACTATTCAAAAAATAAAATGGAATTGCTGATTGCAATTGTTTTTTATGCAAAACATAAGGATAAGATGGATATTCTACAATTACGAAAAAAGGCAACAAAATTAGGAATATCAGAAATTTGGTTAGACATTGAAGCTTACATACGTAGAAAACAATTGAAAAATACACATTTATTTTTGTCATGGGATGAATTTCTATCTAAAGCAAAATTATATGATATACCAATTGAAAAATACACATTACCAAAACCAAGTAATTTATTATTTAGAGAAATTAGTGACGAATTAAAAGAAACAAGAAGAATATACCTATTTGGTGGAGAAAATATGAGGATAAAATCGTTAAAAGACAGTACAAAAGATTGTGACATAGTAGTAGAAAACAAAGATGATTTCGAACATTTAGCTCAAATTCTTACTAAGATGAAATATGAAAGAAGGTTGGAAACAATTTATTCTGATGAAGATAGAAGAATAAAACCAGATGATATTTTTGAACATGATAAAAAAAGTAGGATTGATCTATTCACATCTACAATAATGCAAGATTTATCATTATCCTCAACTATGAAAGAAAGGGCAGACATTAGAGATTATGGAAAATTAAAAGTAGGATTACTAAGAAATGAAGATGTGTTTTTACTCAAAGCAATAGCAAATAGAGAAGGAGACATACAAGATATGGCTGCATTGGTCACGGGTAGCCCAAATACACCTCATGAATTGCAACATGGTTCTTTTGATTGGGAATTGGTTTGGGAGGAAATTTTAAGACAAGAACACATTAACCATACAAAAGATTTTACAACAATTATTTTTGATCAGATAACGTACCTTGCAGAACAAACAGGTATTGTTGCTCCATTTCTAGAAAAACTAAGAAGACATGTCATAGATGTAATGATCAAAAGATTGGTACGTGGTGGCAGTATGTCAATAAAAGAAATACTTGAATTTCTAAATGGAGGAGGCATTACTGAACCAATGATTCGAAATAGAGTGGATGCATTAGAAAAAAGTGAAACAATTCAGAAATATTCTGTTGGAAGAACAACATATATCAAATTATTAAAAAATAATGAATATTCTGAAAAAGAACTGGAGAATAATATGCATCGTTTTAAAATCTATCTTGATTGGCGTTTTTTTGTTAGACAAAACCAATCAGATCAAAATATTCAAGAATTTGTAAAAGAACTACAAGATCTAGGATTGCAAACGATTGGAGAAATTGATGAAATAATCAGAAATTCTACTGAAATATTAAAACAATATGAAGATGAACAGTTTTCAAAACGTCATTTTGATACGGTTGGTGCAACAAGAATTTGTATTGGATTAAACTATCCAGATCTTGGTAAAGAACGTTCATCAAAGTATTTTCTAAGTGAATTTAAAAAATATAACAATATAGCAAAAAGTAAATTTATTCCTGAACGTCCAATTAAAATGGTGAGAAAATGAGTGATGAAAGCGATATAGAAAATATGGAACAAAAAATATTCTTTTAACAAGAGTGAAAGAGGATTTGGATGGCCAAAATATTGTAGCATTCTTAGGTCCTCCAAATAGTGGAAAAACTGTTATTGCGACATTACTAAATGATTCAATTTTTACACATTTTCTTGAAAAATATGAGAGAGAATATGAAGCAAACTTGGTAATTGGTTATGAGTTTTTAAAAACTACAAGAAATGTAATGTTAGATGGATAAACTATATTTGTTACAAAATCAAAAAATAATTCTAGACGCATCTTTTTATTAAACCCAATATCAGCCCTAATCCAGCGGTCCTATGAACAACATAGAATTAATTATCTATTTTTGAGTCAGGCAAAGTTCTATATTATTTTCAGACATTATTTTGCAATCAATTATTGTATCTATTGTATCCCAAAGATATGAGAACTAAAAATAAAATTCCTGCAATTAAATATAAAATAAAATTAGGTATAGATACAAAAAATAACGATAATCAAGTATATGAATAGAATAATATCAGAATAACCAATCATAAATTAAGAGAAAAATATTGTTCTTGACTATGATTCAAGAAAATGTTAACACGAAAGAATCACTTTACGATATTAAGCTAACAGGATTTACAGAGCTTTTAGTTTTTCTTCTGCAGTTTTAAGACCTGCTTGAGCATCAACGTCATATCCCATCATTGCTAATGTAGATGAAATTGCAGATATAGTTCTCATAACATGATAAGGACTAACTTCTCCCATACATCCAACTCTGAATACTTTGCCTTTAAGATCACCAAATCCACCTGCAACTAGTACTTTGAACTTGTCAGCTAGAGTACTTCTAAAAGTTTTGTCTTCAAGTCCATCTAAATAATTTAATGCAATAATTGAGATTGAACGATCTTCTTCTTTTGCAAATGGAGATAGACCCATTGCACTTAGACCAGAGTATAATGCATCTGAACAAACTTTATGGCGTTTAAAGACATTTTGAAGTCCTTCCTCCAAAATCATGGATAATGCTTCTCTATATGCATAAAGTAATGGAAGTGCAGGTGTGAAAGGAGTGTGTTTTTCTCCATCATAAAATTTAAAGTATCTTGCTAAATTGAAATACATTGTAGCTGGTGGATTTTCAATCATGTATTTTTTAGCTTTAGCACTAATAGATAGTGGTGAAATTCCTGGAGGAGCAGCAATGGCTTTTTGTGCACCAGTCAGGCATACATCAATATTCCATTTATCAACTGGAAGTGGGGCACCCCCAAGTAATGAAACAGAATCTACAACATAGAATGCATCATTTCTTGATGTCAAATCAGATACTTTATCAAGATAATTTATCATTGTTCCTGTTGAAGTTTCATTATGAACAACATAGAATGCTTTAACGTCTTTGTTGTTATCAAATGCTTCTTTAACTTGATCAAAAGTTGCATTTTCTCCAGGTGGAGTTTGAAGTTTTACAACATTACCACCTTGACCTTCAATTAATTCTGATAATCGTCTACTAAATTCTCCATTTACAGGAATGATAATTTTATCACCTTTTTTAACTAAATTTACAACACTTGCTTCTACTGCACCAGTTCCAGATGCTGATAAAGCTACAATATCATTTTGTGTTTCAAATACTTGCTGAGTTTTATCAACTACATCAGTATACAATTCTACAAAATCATCACTTCTGTGATTGATGATAGGTGCAAGCATTGCCCTCATTACTCTATTAGGTACATTTGTTGGACCAGGAAGCATTGAAAGATATTCCATGTGTTATCTATGACAGGTTATTTTGGGGTTTATTTATAATTAGAGATTTTTCAAAAATTCTTTGGCATCAATTTTTTCCAAAAAATTTCTTGTTCCATTAGGTATTAGATTATCCCATTTTTGATCGCTAATAATCAGATCGCGAATATTAGTTCCAGATAATGATTCTCTATTCAAAAAAGGAATCGAAAGAACCTGAATTTTTCTTTTTGAATACAGATGTTTTGTCAAATCATCATTTGAAAAAATTATATCAAATTTTGGTACAATAGTATCTATTTTTTCAATCCATCTAATGTGGTTATCAATATCTGGAATAAAATAAATTAAAATTTTCTCTTTCATTGAATCATTAATAGAAGATAGAATCATTTCTTTTCGTTGTTCAGCAGTAAATGGATTGTTTTTTTCTACAGGCTTGTTTGAGCTTCCCAAGCCTACCCACAATTTATCAACTTTAGATAATGCAAATTGCAATGCTTCAAGATGTCCTAAATGAAAAGGTTGGAATCGACCTATCAACAAACCATTCATATCATCTATAGAAAATTTCTTTTTAAAAAACTATCATAAAGAGTGGTTAACAGAAAAAATTATGGATTTTCTAAAGATTAATGGAGGTCACGGTGAAGGTGGTGGACAAATTATTCGTTCTGCAATTACACTTTCATGTATTACAAAACAACCAATACATTTGGAAAATATTAGAAAAAATAGAAAAATTTCTGGATTAAGACCACAACATCTTACAGCAATCAAAATTCTTCAAAAAGTGGCAAATGCTAAAGTCATTGGAGCAGAAATAGGATCTACAGAAATAAAATTCATCCCAGGTAATATTGAAAATTTGGAATTGGTTGAGGATGTTGGAACTGCTGGAAGTATTCCATTAATTTTACAAGTTTTAATTCCAGTAATTGCAATATCAAAAAAACAACTTAATTTAAAAATCAAAGGTGGTACAGATGTACTTTGGAGTCCCACTATTGATTATACTCAACATGTGTTACAAAAAGCATATTCAAGAATGGGAATTAATTTTTCACTTGAATTAATCAAAAGAGGTTATTATCCTAAAGGTGATGGAGAAATAAAATTACAAGTCAACCCATCTAATATAAAATCAATATTATTTTTAAAAAGAAAAACAAAGGAAGTTGAATTAATTTGTTCATTTTCAAAATTTACAAACAATGAAATTGAAAATAAAGTGAATCAAATTGTAAAAAAATTAACTAAAGAAAACTATATTGTTAATGTAAAAATCAGATCTGAAGAAGCATTAGATTCAGGTGCATCTTTGTTAATTTACAGTATAGATAATGATTCTATAATAGGAATTGATGCATTGTATAATAAAAAAATAGATGAATTTGATTTAGATCTAGATGATTTTATTAAAAATTATTCAATTGATGATAATTTAGCAGACATGTTAGTGGTTCCTGCTAGTTTAGCTGTTGGAAAAACAATTTTTTCTGTCAAAGAAATTACAAAACATTTAGAAACAAATTTGTTTGTGACATCAAAAATTACTGGTTGTAAATATGGTATAGGAAAAACAAGTCATGGATTTGAAGTAATAATTGAAGGAATCTCAAACTCCAGCATCAAGTAATGAGGCAAAAAATAGAATTGCTACAGACAATACTACTGTTATCTCTCCAAGTATGATGATTTTCTTTCTAAGTTTCTGAATTTCAGGTTCTGACATTTGATTTGACATAATTTTTTCTTCTACATCCTTACGAATTACTCTAACATGAACGACATATGTAATTATTAATGCAATAACAAGAATTATTTTAATAATTAAAAAAATTCCATAGCTTGTTGAAATAAGAAGATCAGGTTTTCCGATTAAAGCATGTGAAGTATACAAACCCGTAATCATTAAAATCACTAATGAAGGAACGGCAACTTTGTTAAATCGTTTACCGACACGAATCATTATTTGCATTCGTTCTTCAATAGAACTAGTCATTGTTTTCAAAAGTGGAGAAAACACAATTCCAATAAATAAAGAACCGCCAACCCAAATTGAAGCAGATATTAGATGAATCCAAGTTATGATTGCTTGTTCTAGAGCTGCCATAGTTTATGATATTTTAAATCAAATATTATGTATTTGGATCTTGCCAACCTTTTTTAGTTGTACAAATCTGGAATCATTGAAATGGCACTTCAAAGTAAATTAACAGTTTATCTAGCAATAGTTGGAGTTTTAGCATTAATGGGAGGAATTATTTTCTATGCTAGTCTTGATAATGATGAACTCGCTTTAATTGAGATTGAATTAACAAATGTAGAACTATTAGATGTAAACACAGTAAATAATCAAGCAAAATTTGAGGTTACATTTCTAGTAAAAAATCCTAGTGATAAAACACTAACAGTTTCACAGATAGATTTCCAACTATATGGTGATAGTAAATTATTAGGTTCTGGATTATATTCTACAGTAGACATAGCATTACCTGGTAGAGCATTGTTTATTTCAGGTGCAGAAATATCATTGAAAAATATATTTGTTCTTTCCAAGTCTGAAGTTAATTCAGAAATTTATGAAGATGCTACTAATGAAAGAATTACTAATTTTTCTGCTGAAGGAAATATCATCACTCAGACTTCATGGAGTGAAGCTGACAAAGATTTCAAAACAGGTTATTAAATAAAAAGTGGGCCTAATGAGATTCGAACTCATGATCACTGCCATGTCGAGGCAGTATCCTAACCAGCTAGACTACAGGCCCATTGAAAAATAAATCAAACGATTGACATTATTAACGTTTAACAAAAGAAAGAAAGAAGGTACAAAATAGATGACAGAGGATTTTACTGATGAAGAAAAAAGAGGCTTCTACAAGGCAATTTATTCAAGAAGGGATGTAAGATCTCACTTTACCTCAAAGCCGATAGAAGATGAGGTTTTATCAAAAATTCTCAATGCAGCACATCATGCTCCTTCAGTAGGATTTTCTCAACCATGGAATTTTATTTTAATTAAGGATCAAGCTACTAAAAAGAAAATAAAAAAATCTTTTGAGGAAGAAAAAAACCGTTCATCACAATTAGTTGAAGAACCAAAAAAAACAAAATATCTTTCTTTCAAATTAGAAGGTATTTTAGAATCTCCTGTAAATCTATGTGTCACATATGATCCTACAAAATTTGGGCCATTTGTAATTGGTAGATCAAGTATTCCTGAAGCAGGACTCTACAGTGTATGTTGTGCAATTCAAAATTTATGGTTATCAGCTAGAACAGAAAACGTAGGTCTAGGTTGGGTAAGCATACTATCAAATGATACATTAAAAGAAACTTTAGATTTGCCAGAACATGTTATTCCTGTTGCATACTTGTGTTTAGGATATGTTGATAAATTTGCAAAGAAACCAGATCTTGAAACTAAAGGGTGGTTACCAAGACTAGAATTGAAAGATGTTGTATTTTTTGAAAAATGGAATGACAAAGAAAATAAAAATTGGGAAAAAATTCAAAAAATGCTCAAAGAAAATCTTAATTACGCTTAAATAATTAACAGTAATCAAACGTATACGCTTAACGCTAAATTTCTTTAAAAAATTCTTCTTTTGTAATATCTGCTTGAATCAAAATACTTTTCATAGTACCTATTTTAATTGGATTCTGTCTTACTAGTGTAACAAACCTACCATCATCATGAACTAATTGCATGTGATCACCACCAATTCCCGGTCAGTCCACACTAAAAATGGAGAACAAAAATGTAAATTGTTAAAAATTATAATTTTGCGCATAAAATTAGATATTTCATAATTGATCAGTCTTAATATATCATATATTGAGTTTCGACATTACTAAATATTTCACAAATTATCAAAGAAACAAATCATAGACTTTACATTTTTTCAAAGTTAGAAGCAAAATATCTCAATACGAAAGATATGATTGAATTTGTTAATCTTAAATGTGATTTTTATTATCATCTAACAAATCATAATATTGTAGTTCTTACAAAAAACACATCTATGTTATCTACTACTGATAATCTTGTTAGAAAATCATCTAAACAACTTTTGGACTTTGATTTTATTATTGATGAAAAACCCTTATCTCAATACAATGATAGAGAATTAAATAAATTTAGCAAAGAATACTAGATAATTTATAGAAGTATTACAATTAATCAATATTGAAAAAACCATATTCTTTTAAACAAATTTTGTAATGTAAAGCCATGTATCTGCCAATAATTCTGATTTTTATATTTTCTGCATTATTTCTAATTCCTATACATTCTGAATCAATAATCCCCCTCAATAATACAATATCTGGCACATTCCACGATTGGAAAATTTCTCTAACATTCAATGATAGTGTGGTAAGTGGAACAATAAATAACAATGATGATATAATTAGTTTTGATAATATCAAAGTAATAGATAGACGTGATAGATTTTACATCTTTGATAAAGATAATAATCTAAAGATTTTCTCAAAACAAATCAATGAAAATAAATATTTAGTTTTGGTAAAATATTCTGATACAAAATTTCGATTCATTACAAATATAGATGAACCAAATGTAAAAGAACAGAGAGTTATCACAGGTCAACGTAATTTGTTAGAGACAATTAATGAATTAGAAAAAGAATCTAAAGAGTTGTCATGGAAAGAACAACAATTATTAAAAAAACAAAAATTAATAAAATCTGCATTAGAACAACGAGAATTAGATATTAAAAATTTGATTGGAAGTAATTATAAAAAAGATTTTGGAACTTTGAGTAAAGAAGATATTTTAAATAAATATTCAAAATATAAAACTCAAACAAACACAGCAGCAACAAACACAACAACAAACACGAATAATAGAATTATATCAGAAAATAACATACAATCATTTCTATCTGTTCCAATTAATATAGAATGGAGAAAGGAACTAAAATTTACTGTATTAATTACTGATGATATTAAACAAACATACAATACCAATTATAATTCATGGATTGGAAATAAATTAAATGATGTAACTATTACTGGAAAAATAACAAGCCCTTCTAATGACATACTATACACATTCAATGGTACAACTAATTCAAATGGAGGATATTCTAACAAATTTTTAATTCCTGAAAGAAGCACAACAAGAGGAGAATACACAGTATCAATTAATGCAGAAAAAATATTTAGAGGCAATACAATAGCAGAAACAACAACAAGTAAAACATTCTTTGTTACATCAATAAAAGATTCTAGTTTCAACAACCCACCAATAGCAAACGCTGGAATAGACAGACATAATTCCACCGGTAGTTTAGTTATGTTAGATGGTTCTGCAAGTCATGACCTAGAGAATTCTATTCTACATTACGCATGGACACAAATAAACGGCACTAGAATCACTTTATCTAATTATACAGTTGTAAACCCAACATTTAGAATCCCTGATACTGTTGATTTGTTTGGGTTTAGTCTACTAGTAAATGATGGTAGAAAAAATTCTTTAAAATCTGATAGTGTAATTATATCATCACTTCATTCTAGTGCTGGAGCAAATCAAACACACACCAATGGTACTAAGGGATTTATTGTAAACTCTACAAAGATACAGCTTGACGGTTCCAAAAGTGGGGATTCATTGCCAGATCATACTATTAGCTATTTATGGACCATATTAGATAAATTTATTCCAACAAATAATACCATTACAACAGCAAACCTAACAGATAATACAATAGTAAATCCTAAATTTACACCGGATAGATTTGGGAATTATACAATACAGTTAAAGGTTACTGATAGTGTTGGATTGTCTGATATTTCCAATGTTACAATTAATGTCAAAAATTCTACTAGTTAATTGAACCAAAGTATCATTTACAACAATCTAGTCTAGAATTATTTGTTATAATCGATTCAAAAAAGGTTATCTTTAATTATTACTAGAATTGTATAATGGAAAATAAATTTGAGCTAAACCAAAAACTAAATTTAATTTTGAATGAATTAGACTAAATTAAAAAACATCTAAACATAATACTTGATAAATCCATAAAAATACAGGATATAAAATCAAGTTTAATCAATTATGAGCAATATGCAAGATCAGAACTAAAACTAACTGATAACACAATTAATAATCACAAATAAAATCATTCTTGGAATATTTTAGTGATGCAATAAATGAAAACACCGTAAAAGAGTATTCTAGATTCTAATGATTCTCAAAGTTGGAAGTCAAACCAAGTAAAAGCATTAAGGTGCAATCCCATTATCGACATTAGATGTCTTGCGTAATTATTTCTAGGTGTAAATTTTAAAGTATGATTTTCCAAATTAATTTCGAAATTTAGATTTTTAGGCATAAATTTTATTAAAATACAAAACTTGATAAAAAATCACTCTAATTACGCAAGAGGTCTATTATAGTTAATCCATTTTTGTAATACACCATTACCTTATCAATATCATTATCTTCAATAGCAACCATCTCATCTAGTACCTCTTTTGAATCTCTGCCATCATAGTTTGATTCACAAAATCTATTAAAATTCACTTTCATGTCATTATGAGCCTTTTGTGTTCCTTTGGGTCTTACTGCCATCTTTTCATCAAAGGATTCGATCTTACATTGGTTTTTGCTCTCTAGAAAGGTTTCATGTAATCGATCAGGCATGAAAAAACTAAAGCGTATATGGTTAATCACTCTTAAATAATTAAGAATGTTTTTTTTGCTGGGCTTGTAGCGCAGAGTTAATTTGACGCGCAACATGGATAGCGCAGTAGCCTCCTAAGTTACAGGTCGAGGGATCGAAGCCCTCCAAGCCCGTTTAATTTCAACAAGTAATGGAAATTTAAATACAAAGATAAATGGCTAAAGATATGAAAGTTGTTGTAATTTCAGGTAGTCCAAGAAAAAATGCAAATACGCAAATCATTATGAAATATGTTTTTGAATATGCTAAATCAAAAAATCAAGATACAAAATTAATTAATCTCTCTGATGGTCAAATTCAATACTATAGAGGACCAGACATAGAATATAATGAAACAACAAAAGCTGCTACAAATAATATCATGGATGCAGATGTATGGTTAATTGGTTCACCAATCTATAATTCATTTTTTAGTTCAGCGTTGAAAAATCTTTTTGAGTATGTAAATTATAAAAAAACTCCAGGAAAAGTGGCTGGAATTACAATTTTAGCATCTGGAAATATTGGTTTTGTCAATGTACAGACATTAATCACACAATTGATGTCATATTTCAGAGTAATAACAAATCCAAAGGCGGTATTTTTAACTACAGAATCAATAAAAAAAAATTCAGTTACTGATGATGATGTAAAAACTAGACTAAGAGAAATGGTCGATGAGACTTTAGATATTGCATCAAAATTTCATCAAAAATAGGCTCAGTTAGATCCTTTAGTAAAATCAAGCATTCTAAATTTAATTAAATAAATTTGCATTACAATAATTTTAATAAAATCAATTGTTTTATTTTTGATAAATTTAGAATGATAGTTAAAAATTTAGAAGATATGAAATAATTTATTTAATAAATTCTAACCAGAATTTATTTTAAAATATTTTAATTTTAAAATAATCAATTCTAAAGAGTTTTCATTAGATTTTTAATTTTATTAAAAAGAAATTCTCCTAAATTGCTTAATGAATATTCCATTAGTAAGTAAAATCCACAGTATTCAAATTAAATTCATTTCAAATATCAAAATTTTGTCAATAAGGGCATAATCAATAATTAAATTTTAGATGCAAAAGTCAAATAATAACATCATTTAGAGAACATATTGTGAATTTGAAAAAAGATCCAACAGAATTATGTTCATGTAAATGTCATTTTGGAGGAGCAGTTAGTTGTCCAGGTTGTAAAGAAAATCATGGTGAAGTTTGTTGCCATTGTAAAGATTAGAATTAATTACTTAGTTTTTTTTCCAGAAGATAGTATTTTGAGATTAGCTAATTCAGTTTTTAGTGACTCTATCTGAACAAGAGTTTCAAGATTAGAAATTTCTTGATTTAATCTTTCAATTTCACTATCTTTGAGTTTTACAGTTTCTTTTACATTGTTTAATTCAAAAGATAGTTCATTTTGAATTTGTTTAATCTCTAAAAGACTAACTTGTGAACCAGTAGTTGTAGTTTCAATAGTTTGTGTATTAGTCAAGCTTTTTTTTTCAGTGTGTGAAGATGTATGATTATGTATGTAATCTGTACTCTTTTGTGATATCCAACATGTGAAAGTTAAGAACCAGGTAATTGGAACTGCGATAATGAAAACAACATGTAAAATGGGTGTAAAGTCAGTAAAATAAGGCCAAAGTCCAGTCAATATTGCTGCAAAAACTCCAGTTACTAAAGTGGCTAGATGATTACCAGCGTATCCCATGATTATTTAAAAATTTCATTATTTATAACAGTAATGCTAAAAATCATAAAATAATATAATTAAAAAGAAAAAAGAGCCGAATTTATTCGTCTTCTTCAGTGGTAGCGACAGTTGCTTTTGGCATATCTGATTGTAAGATTTGAATTTTTTGTAATAGTTCAGTTCTTAGATCTCTTGCAACTCTTCTTACAGTTGGTCTTGGAACTCCAAGTTCATCAACTACTTTGGTATAGATATCCTGTTTGTCGGTTACCCCTTTGTCAAGATAAGAATTAATCGCTTCTTTAATTATCGTGCTTTGGTTTGTACGATTCAACGAATACTGAATTTTATTTGTTCTATATAACACTATAACTTTTGTAATTTGAAAATTGTCATTTTTGATTAATTCAAATATCATAGATAATAGTAAAACAAAAAAATTCCAAAATCTACATAAATTAATTTTCTAACGAAAACTGTACCAGATCGTTATAGATTTTTCAATAATGCTAAACTATCTACAAAAATATTCCAATCATTTCCGCAAAAGACTATTAAGATGTATTTACAGATGCATCCTTATGGCTACAGTAAATATTGAAACTAACTTAGGAAAGATTTCATTTAAACTATTACCTGAACTAGCTCCAGAAACTGTAAGAAATTTTCAAAAACTAGCTAAAGATGGATTTTATGATGAAACTCTTTTCCATAGAGTAATTCCAGGATTTATGATTCAAGGAGGCGATCCTAATACAAAAACTGATAACAAAGGTTCATGGGGGATGGGAGGACCAGGTTATAGCATCAAAGCTGAATTTAGTTCAAGATCTCATTTACGAGGCATTGTTTCCATGGCTAGATCACAAGATCCAAATAGTGCAGGTTCACAATTTTTCATTGTTACATCTGATAGTGTATTTTTGGATAGAGAATATACTGTGTTTGGTGAAGTGACTGAAGGGATGGATGTTGCAGATAAAATTGTAAATCTTGATAAAGATGGAAATGATTGTCCATTAGAAAAAACATCTATGATTCATGTTACTGTGGAATAAATGAATAGAATAATTACTATATTTACCATAATTTTATTAATTTTAGTAATTCCATCTGTAAGTGCTCAACAAGTTAACATTGCAGAAAAAGCAAATCAAAAATCAGTCATAGTTACAATTAATGAAACAGGAGATATTCATGTGATGCATATTGTTGGTCATTCAAATTCTCCAAAACAAGTAGAGTTGATTGATGGTGAAATTCAAAATCTAATCATCACTAATGAAGAAGGAGAAGAAAAAACGGTCACAACAATTGGCAATAATGATTCTGTTATGATTTTTCCATCTGAAAGTGATTCAATTATAGAATATGATTTGAAAGGTGTACTTTTGCTTAAAGATAATTTGTGGACATGGGATTTTTTATATTTAGAATCAACAAACTTTATGATTCCTGAAGAATTAGATTTGATTTTTGTTAATAGTAAACCAGTTTACTTGGGTGATCAAAAAGGAATTTCATGTCATGGTTGTCAAATGATTTTAGAATATGCATTTAATGAACCAAAAAATATCATAGATGTTAATTGGGAAGATAAAGAATTTTTTGTTGAGATAGGAACTTTTACCAATATAGAAAATTTTGAGTTTAATCAATCTACAAAAGAAATTAGATTTAATGTAAATGAAAATGATCAATTTATCACGACAATTATCCCATTAGAATTATTGTGGGGACCATATGTAGTATTTCTTGATGATGAAAAAATTCTATTTCAAGACTACAAAAATAACGGCACACATGTTTGGATTAACATAAGACCTAACACTGCAGGTGAAATCAGTATTATTGGAACTACAGTCGTGCCTGAATTTCCAATTATAGCTCCCTTGGCTATTGGGTTTTTGATGATAATGATGGCTCCTTTAATTAAAAAAATTAATCTCCACTAGACCCACAAGAGCAAAAACCATATTCATCAATTCTTACATTACAAAGGACACATTTTTCACCATAATCTACTTCCCATGGTTCCTTACCAAAAAGCTTGAAATGATCATCTATTTCGATTGGAATCTCTCTTTTCTTTTCCAATGATTTGTATAGTCATTTCAACTATATACATACATTATCTGAGAATAGTCATGAAAATTGAATGTGGATGTCATTGCATAAAGTGCAAAAGTATAGATTTAGAATCAAATAGAATTGGAGGAGTTGAAAAAGATGGATATTTTGACATGCATCATACGTGTAAGCAATGTAACACACACTTTGATCACTTAGATGGAGAAATTTTTTCACACTGTAAAAAATGTAAATATTTTTCTAGTTAGCTACTAAGGCTTCTTGAACAAAATAATGTATACGATTTTCTTCAGAATTTTTCATTATTTCTTTGTTAGAAGCCATTTTAGCTAAAGCTTTTGAAACATCTAATGTACTAGATGCCCATCCATATTCTCTAAGTTGTTGTACAGTTTCAGTAACTGTTCTAGGAAAATCAAAAAATTTGCTTGTTTCTAAAATTCTTAGTTTTGATTTAATTTCATGGAATGTGATATATTTTGGTTCATTAAATTCAGGTTCATATGCTTCAGCATCATCTAGATATTCCAAGCCAAACTGTGCTGGATGTTCTGCCTTAGTTGGTGATTGAGTAGCATCTGTTTCATAAACAATTTTAGCTTGATTTTCAGGTAAATATCGAGAAATGTCATCAATGATTTCACCTAATGTTTGATTATCAACATAAAAATCTCTAGAGTCAACCTCAATTTCATTTTCGCCTAGTTTGAGTTTAATTCTAGCCATTATAATCATATCATCTATTTTTGATTTATTCTGGTAGCTCTAAGGAGATTTAAGATTACATCAAAACTTTTACACAATTTATTGGGATTTTTTTGCCTTTAGGTTAAATGGAGATTTACAAAAATTAGTCATGAAAGCTTCTAAGAAAGCAGGCATAGTTATTCTGTTTGTATTAGGTATGAGTATTTTTGGATATTCACAATATGTATCTGCTTCACAAATTGAAGTAAGCATTAGTCAAAGTGAATTATTAAATAAAAATGATAAAGATTCAAACTATAATATTGAGTTACAATTTAAAAATCCTTCATTATTGGTATTAACTGCAGGGGAAACAGAATTTTTTATAATTTCAAATGATAAAATTATAGGAAAAGGTAATCTTGAATCATTTACTTTACAACCATTAGATAGTAGTTTTGTAAAGGGTACATTTCATACAGATACTAACTCAGATGAATCACATTCAGTAAAGATTTCAGGAATAACAAAATATGATCTATTAGTTACATCAATAGATGTTCCATTTGTATACTATCCAACAGAAGAACAAGCAAGGGAATTTATACATTAAAATTAATTTCTTATTAAATGCTTACTGTTTTTGGATCCACTGCATTAGATACTATTAGAACTCCAAAAAAAACGTTAAAGAATGTTTTGGGAGGGGCAGCTACGTTTGCAGCAATTTCTGCCAGTAATTTTGTAGATACAGGTTTAATTGCAGTAGTTGGAAAAGATTTTCCTAAAGAGCATCACAAAGTTTTATCAAAATATCTTGATTTACAAGGATTAACTATCAAAAAGGGGAAAACGTTTCGCTATGATGGAAAATATGATCGTACACTTAGTACAAGATCAACATTAAAAACTGAATTAAATGTATTGGGTGATTTTAAAGCAACTGTACCTGAAGCATATAAAAAATCTCAGTTTGTATATCTTGCAAATAATGATCCAGAACAAAATACTGCTCTAATCAAAGAATTTGATAATGTTAAATTTTCTATGTGTGATACCATAGATTTTTGGATTTCTACAAAAAGGAATGCAGTAATTAAAATGATAAAGGCAGTCGACGCTGTTGTAATTAATGATGAAGAAGCTAAACTCCTAACAAAAGAATTCAACTTGATAAAATGTGCAAAGAAAATGATGCAATGGGGAGCAAAATATGTAATAATTAAGAAAGGTGAGCATGGTTCTTTGATGTTTTATGATGATGTAATTTTCCCAACTGCAGGATTCTCTCTAGAAGATGTTGTAGATCCTACAGGTGCAGGGGATTCATTTGCAGGTGCAATGATAGGATATCTTGCAAATAAAAAATCTACAAAAATATCTGATATCAAAAAAGCAGTTGTTTATGGAAATGTATTAGGATCATTTGCTGTAGAAAAATATGGTCTTGATGGATTATTAAAAATAAAAAATGGGGATATTGCAAAACGTATCAAGACATATGAAAAAATGATTCGTTTTTAAAAAGATTTAAGTTCAATTATTTCTCAAATTAATTTATCATTGTCAGAAGAAAAAGATCGACTAGAGACAATATTCAAACTTCAAAAAGGACTATCAGGTATGATGAAGTTGGATAGATATCCAAAAGATACTGAAGGAAGAGTTTCTGCTTTATGTACTGCCATAATGCATGAGGCTGTAGAACTACAAAGAACAACAAACTGGAAATGGTGGAAAATTCCTGTCGAATTTAACGAAGCAGAAGCAAGAGAGGAATTAATCGATATTTGGCATTTTGTTGTACAAGCATCCATAGAACTAAAACTTACACCGGATGATATTTTAGATGAATACAAAAAAAAGAATGAAATTAATCGTGAAAGACAAAGAACTGGTTATTAAAAAATTCTAGAATTTTTTAAAATTAATTCAATTTCAGTTAAATTAATCAAATCTACGAGTTTAACATTCTCTTGAAAATATTTTATTTCTGATTTTGATACAGTAAGAAATGGATCTGGACTAGTTGAATTAATTATTCTATTATTTTGATCAATTCCATTTTTATGAAGTTGAAATAATGAATGACCGGATTTGTGTCCCAAAACCTCTTTACCACAAACTATTATGGTATTGACTTTAGGATTTTTGTTTACATATTTGATAATAGAATCAATTCCTTTATTTTCAGAAAGTAATCGTCCTGCAATTGATATTTTGTTTAAAATTTCAGAATTTGCAATATTTTTGAGTAAATCTATGCTTGAAAGAGTACAGATTGCTGTTTTAGAATCAGAATTTCCAAGGTAAAATTCTTCATTGATAGGCAAAATTACTTTGCAAAGTTCACCAATAGCCTCACCTATTGCATTCACAACATTTCACGCATTGTTTTAGCAATAAATTCAATATTTTTTTGAGTTACATTTGGATGAATCGGTAAAGAAAGTACATGTAATGATGCCCAATCAGTAACAGGGAGTTTTGTTTTTAGTTTGTAAAATGGAGTTCTGTGAACAGGTGTAGGATAGTAAGAAGCTGCACCTATTCCTTTATCATTTAATTTTTTCAAAAATTTGTCACGTTTATCAGTTGAAATTGTATATAGATACCAATTTACATTTTCATTTTTTCTTTCTTTTGGTAATACAATATTGAGATCAGAAATTAATTTTGATAAATGCATAGCATTATTTTTTCTAAATTTTAAAAATTTAGGAAGTTTTTTCATTTGTACAGTTGCAATTGCTGCATTTATTTCTGGCAATCGTAAATTTAGACCAAACATTCTAGTGTCATATCCATGAACCATTCCATGATTTCTAATCATTAACAATTTATCTCTAAGATTTTTATTATTAGTTACAATAAAACCGCCTTCACCAGCAGTCATAACTTTTGCAGGATACATACTGTAACATCCCATTTCAAAGAAGGTTCCAGTTTGTTTTCCTTGGTAAGTAGAACCTAAAGATTGTGCAGAATCTTCTATGATAGGAATATTATGTTTTTTGGATATTTCAGAAAGTCTTTCGATAAATGCTACATTTCCATATAGATGAACTGGGATTATTGCTCTAGTTCTTTTAGTAATTTTTTTTTCTAAATCATCAGGATCTATAGTATAATTGTCTTTTAAAATATCAACAAAAACTGGTTTTGCTCCAGTTGCAACAACTGCATTTGCAGTTGCCACAAACGTGAATGATGGAAGTAAAACTTCATCCCCTTTTTTAATATCTAATGCGTGAAGCGCTGCCTGTAATGCTGCAGTACCAGAATTTACTGCAATGGCATATTTGGATTTTACAAACGATGCAACAGATTTTTCAAATTCTTGAACATATTTTCCACCTAAATTTGCAGCAGATGTTAAAGCCCCATTTTTAAGAATTGATGTGACTACATCTATCTCTTCTTTGCCTACAATAGGAATGTTAATTGCAATTTTCAACAATATTCCTGTTTATAACTAGTCTATAAATCTCAACAAAGGAACATAAATTTTTATATTTTAAAATTTGCCAAACGGCATTATGAAATCACGCCATCTTGAAAAATCAGATTCAGGCTACAAAGTCTATCTGTACATTTTCTATATTTGTGGATTCATGATGGTATCATCATTAATTTTTGGAGTGTATGTTACCATGATAGAGTGGATGGAAAATGGAACATATGTTATGGGAGAAGCAATTCATAATACAACTATTCCATTTGAAAATTTTGCAAGAGTAACTACTTGGATATTTTTCTCTACAATAATTGGATGGTATTGTGTTACAAGAATTGGTTGGAGAAGAACTGCTGGTGATAAAATTGTTGGTACAAAAATGGCATTACTTCAATTAATGTTATTAGGATTTTCAATAATTTCTCTCTATGAAGTATTATACAATTTTACAGTGTTAAATGCACAAATGACTGCAGGTGTTATCAATGGAATTGTTCCAGACATTGATAAATTATCAGTTGCTTATCCAGATGTAGACAGACCATGGAATTTAGTATTTGCAACCAAAATATTTCTTGCGTCATTTATCATTACCACTCATGCATTTTATCTCAGTGTAAAACCCAGAAAAAGTCTAGATGAATAAGAAATCTAGGGGATTTTTATATAATAAAATTTAGTAAAAAAACTATATCAACTATGAATAACTAATTTGTATATGGGATTATTTGGTTCTAACAAAAATGAATTAAAATGTAAAAAATGTGGTACAGTCCTTTCAGATTCTGACAGATTAAAGAAACATCAAGAAAAAGCACACAATAAGAAAAAAGAAAAATGCAGAGCTTGTGGAACTGAATTTGATACTACAGATGATCTAAGAAAACACAAGAAAAATTGTAAATAAAATTAGTCTGATAATACAGATTCATACTTTGGTTGTCTTTTTAGAGCTTTTTCAATTGCATCCAAGTTTTTAATTTCATTTTTAGAATTCATTGATAAAGTATTGATCATTTCTGAGCCTAATTGAACAGATTGTTCTGGTAATGTTTCAAGAAACTTTTCAAGGGCTTTCTTATAATTTGAAATTAATTCTAAACCTTCTTCAAGAGTCATAAACAGAATGAAAATATCTTCTATTCAAACCTTCTAAATTCAAACTCGATTTTTAAATAACTTTATACGTTTACTTCTCAAATGTTGTTTTGATTTGGATATTACAGAAAAAATAGATTTGATTCAAAAACCACCAACTGAAGAAATAGTAACACAGGAAGAATTAATTAAATTATTCAAAATTAATTCATCTCCAAATCATTACATTGGTTTAGAAATTTCTGGTTTCTTGCATCTTGGCAGTCTAATCAGTACAGGTTTCAAAATTAATGATTTTGTAAAAGCTGGCGTCAAATGTAAGATTTTTCTGGCTGATTGGCATACTCTGATTAATGATAAACTTGGAGGTGATTGGGAAACAATTACAAAAGTTTCAAAATATTATCAAGATGCTTTCAAGTTAGTTTGTCCAAATGCAGAAATAATTTTAGGATCTAAATTATATGAAGAAAAAACAGAGTATTGGTCTGAGCTTGTAAAATTTACAAAACATATGTCAATTGCAAGAACAATGAGAACTTTGACTATCATGGGTAGATCAGAAGATGATAAGAAAATTGATGTTGCTAAATTACTTTATCCAGCAATGCAAGCAGTTGATATTCATTCTTTAGATGTAGATATTGCACATGCAGGAATGGATCAAAGGAAAATTCACATGTTGGTTAGAGAAATATTTCCAAAAATAAAATGGAAAGTACCTGTTGCTGTTCATCATAAATTATTACCAGGACTTTCAAAACCTGCAGACTCTAGTAATAATAAAATGATAGGAAAAATGAGTAAATCAGATCCAAACTCAGGAGTGTTTATTCATAATTCTGATGATGAAATAAGAAAGAAAATAAGCAAAGCATGGTGTGAAGAAGCAAATATTGAAAATAATCCACTATTAGAAATTTCAAAATCTATAATCTTTCATGAATTCAATGAAATGAAAGTAGAAAGACCTGAAAAATTTGGTGGAAATGTATCATACACTAATTTCAATCAACTAGAAAAAGACTTTGCAGAAAAGAAATTACATCCAGGAGATTTGAAACAAACAGTTGGGAATTATTTAGTTAAAGTAGTTTCTCCAATTAGAGAAAAATTGAATCTTAGTGAAGAATTGAATGATATAATTAAGAAAAGCTTTTAAACTTTAAGATTAGGATTTGTCTGTTCTTCCAAATTATATTTTGATTTGTAACCTCTTGGGTTAATCATTAAATCTTTGTAAGTATAAGTTGATGAATTTCCAATAATTACAGTACTAATCATGCCTAATTGATCTGAATGATTGGGTAAGTTTTCTAAATCAGTCATTACAACAGTTTCAGATTCTCTAAATGCACCTTTGATAATTGCAACAGGTGTTGTAGGTTTTCTATGTTTTAAAAGAACTTTTCTTGTATCTTGTAATTGATGAATTCGTTTTTTACTTGCAGGATTATAAATTACAATTACAAAATCACCTTGTGCAGCTGCTTCGACTCTTTTTGAAATAACTTCCCATGGAACCAGCAGATCACTCATACTTACAACTGCAAAATCAGTCATTAGAGGTGAACCAATAATTGATGCGCATGAATTAAGTGCAGATACACCAGGAACAATTTCCACTTGAAGATCTTCTTTTGGATTCCAACCAGATTCAGCAAGTGTTTCATAAATTAATCCTGCCATTCCATAAATTCCTGGATCACCACTTGATACAAGTGAAACAATTTTTCCAGATTTAGCAAGATCAATACATTGGTGAGCTCTTTCCACTTCTTGTGTCATTGCATAACGATGAACAGTTTTTCCTTCAATAAGATCTTGTACTAAATTTACATAAGTTTCATATCCAACAATTGTGTCACTCTTACCAATCACTTCTTTTGCTCGAAACGTCATATGGTCATGATGACCAGGTCCGACACCAACAATGTAGAGTTTACCAGTCAATTTTAAAAGGAATTTTTTATCAAGTAATTTATCCGTTTAGTGGATCTATTGGTAAGAGTATAGGTTAGCCACGAAATCAAATATTTTAGATCATACGGATCTAAATTTAATTATCTCGGATTCTCTCTTATGAGCAACCCTGAGATCAAGATATTGCGAGATGAACTGGCAAAGTCATTTGCTCAAAATCATAATCAACAAAAGACAATCAATCAGATGGCAGAGGATATGAAAAAATCACAAGCAATCAATACAGAAATGATTTTGAAAATTCAGGAACTGGCAGGAAAGCTGGCATTCTATGAAAATCCACATTCACCGTCATCTGTAAACAACATTCCAACACGTCAAAAAAAGGCAAACCGTACAAAAAAGAATTCATCCTCTCCTTCAAAGAAGGCAGGTGCAAAGATTGGTCATGTCGGTGTATCCAACACGAGAAAATCTGATCACACAAAGATACACAAACCAAAAAAATGTGCAAAATGTGGTAGCAAAGACATTACAGATACAAAAATTTTAACAAAGATGACAATGGATATTCCACATATTCCAAAGACTAAATACATAAACAACATTATACATCAATGCACCTGCAAGTGTGGATACATCACAACACCGCAGGTCGGAATAGACGGAACATCAATTGGTAAAAATCTTATGACATTAATTTTATCGTTACAAAAACAAAACAACAGTCTAAATTCAATCAAAGAGATAGTAAACCTGACTGATGCATCATTGTGTAAAAAAACAATACAAAATGCGTTGTTTGCAGTCGGTAAAACATTGGAATCTGATGTAGAATTATGGATGAAAAATATTAACAAATCAAAATATCTGAAATTTGATGAGACAACGTATACGATGTACAACAAGCAGGGATATGTCTGGACATGTATCAGCGATAATGAGGTGTTTTATCATGCAGACAAAAGCAGGGCAGCAGCCGTATTGGATTTACACTTTCCATACTGGGATATTCCCATTACCGTTGATGGTTATGCTGCATACAACCGTTTCAAAACAATTCAACGGTGTTGGTCCCACATACTGCGAGATGCCGAGTTTGAATCAGTTGATGAATCAAAAACCATACTGTATGAGAAATTGCGTCTGCTGTATCACAATGCAAAACAAATCTCATTGCAACCTGATGCACATGTACATTATGATTCGTCTGTGATCTCGTGTATGGCAATTGCAAATACATACAAGAATTTGAATTGCAAGTTTGGAGACAAGCTTGCACGAGCAACACCAAACCTGTTTACATTTCTAAAATATCCAGGAATGGAGCCCACGAATAACGAGTCAGAAAGGATGTTGCGCAAGGTCGTAATCTCACGAAAAATTAGACAACGTCTTGTAACTGAGATGGGTATGAAAATATTTGGTATACTGATGAGTTGTTTTATGACATGGCAGAAAAGAGGAACAAGCATCCCAGAAGAAGTGTTAAAACTGTATTAAGGACTTATCCTCTTACATCTATTGGAATGGATCAATGAATGGGTAATTTACTATATGATTACTGTTAGTTGGTCTAGCAATGCTAACTGAGAGTTCATCCTCTTCACTAAATGAATCAATATCAGACCTTGTTTCTAGAATTTTTGCAGATTTTACATCGTTCCATTCAACTAAATAAATTCTCCACATAGGACTGTAATTTGCATCTCCAAGTGAGGCTCCAGCAATACTTGCTTGAAATCCTAATGGACCTGAGCCAACAATTCCATTTTTGAATTGAAATAGATCCACTGCACCTGAATGAACAATTAGATTTGCTGAACTTGGAGATGAGACAACTCCCATTGTTTCAGCAGGTCCTGATGGTGTTGCATCAGTTATAATATAGTAAATAGTTTTTCCATCAGGCCCCCAACCTCTGTGAGCTACAAAAGTTACAGTCATTTCTTCTTCATTAATGTCAGTGATTTGACCACCACTGTAAGATATTTTATCAGAAATTTCTTTGTCTGAACGAACTTTCATTTGTCCATCAGGCCAAATAATTTGTGGAGTATTCAATACAATTCCCATTTCGTTAAATTCAATTCTACCACCTTCTTCAGCTGTAATTATATCTAATGCAGATTCAAACTCAATTTCTTTTTGACCAACTTTCCAAGTAACTTCAATAATAGAATTTAATGCACTATATTTTGATTCTTGTGATGGAGTACTAGAAAAAACTTCATTTTGGAATCCATAAATTCCGTCACCTTTCACTCCATTTTTGAAAATGTACAATTTTTGAAGTATATTTTCTGGAACATCTGCAAGTACTGATGCAAATTCTACATTCCATTCTTGTTTTTCTGAAATAGTGTTTGTATAATTTTTATCACTACCATCAGTTATGATATAATGAATTAGATTTCCTTCATAGATTCCTTTATGCATTGGAATTATGGCAGGTACATTTGTTCTTGAAAGTGAATATGATGATTCATCTTTTTCAAACTCAATTTTTTGCATTATTACTTCAGTAGGCTGTCCTCTAATCCATCCATCTACACTAACAGTAGTTGTGAATTTTTTAGAATTTGGTGAATGTAATGCAAGAGCAGCTCCTGTAAATTCAAATGAACCTGAATTTTTCTGCAAATCAATCAATGACAATCCATAGATCGTTTTTCCATCAACAGTCCATGTAGGTTGACCTTTTGATTCTTGTGAACTAATTTCATGTAAAACTACAATCTGCACAGGCTCACTTGAGGTAAATGTCATAGAGCCACCATATATTGTTCCCTCATTAGGAGATAAAATTAAAGTTAATTGGTGATTTTCATGTCCTTGACCTGGATCTTGAGATGATGTTATAGTTTCAGTAAAATGAATTTTTTTTCTAGAACCTGCATCTACAAATTGATCAGTTGATGAGGATACAAAAATGATACCAATAAAAATAATTCCAATAATTAACAAAGATTGAAGTTTATTCAATAAATAATCTTGAGATTATTCCCTTAAATGATTTGTCTTAATTGATTTTATCCAGTGAAAATTCATCATGCAAAGCCCGTACAGCTGCGTTTGTATCAGAATTTTTTACTACAAATGCAAGATTAAGCTCAGATGATCCTTGAGTAATCATAGATACATTTACTTTGTTTTTCTCAATTGCACCAAAAACTTTGGATGCAACACCAACAGTTCCTCTCATTCCTGAACCAATTAATGCAATTATTGCAACATTTGTAGTAATGTCTAATTTTTTGATAATTTTTCCTAATAATTCCATCTCTAATGCATTTACTGCTTTATCAAGATCTGTATTTTTTACTACAATTGTAATACTTGATTCAGATGGATTTTGTGAGATCATCATTACATTGATTCCAGCCTTTGCAAGTGTAGCAAATATTTTTGCAGCAGTACCAGGAGTTCCAATCATACTACCTCCTTGAACATCAATTAAACCATTATTTCGTACATTACTTACACACTTTACGGTATTTTTTACAGCTGATGAAGTTGATGCAGAAACTAGAGTTCCTTCATTTTGAGTATTGAAAGAACTTCTAATCTTCATTGGGATTTTCTTGGTAATTAGAGGCTCAAATGTTCGTGGATGTATTTGCTTTACACCAAATAGAGCCATTTCAATTGCTTCAATGTATGAAACTTCTTTAAGTAATTTTGCATTTTTTACAATTTTTGGATCTGCAGTCATTAAACCATCTACATCACTCATTAACCAAATTTCATCTGCTTTTATACAAGAGCCAACTATTGTTGCAGAATAATCAGAACCACCTCTACCAAAAGTAGTAACATGGCCATGTTGATCAGCACCAACAAATCCTCCAACAACCGGAATTGTTTTCTTTGAAAATAGAGCATCAACAGTTTTCGATACTCTTAATCGTGTTGTATCAATAAGTGGTTTAGATTCACCAAAATTAGAATCAGTGACAATTCCAACTTCCTTACCAGTAAGAGGAATTGATTTCTTTCCTGAATCATTTATTGTTGATGAAACTAATTTTATCGATAACCTTTCTCCAAATGAAAATAGATAATCCATTGTTCTTGGAGTAACTTCTCCTAGCAATACCATTCCATCAATTAGAGCAACGAGTTCATTAAAATCCTCATCAAATTTTGAAAGTAATTTTTTTCTTATGTCAAATTTTTTGATTGTTTGTTCAGCTAATTGTTTATGTCTATTGATAATTTTTGATGCAAGTTGTTCAGCTTTAGATTTATTTTCTTTTTTTATTGATTCTGAAATTTCAATTAAATCATCCGTAGTTCCACTAGTTGCAGAACATACAACAACAATATGATTTTTCTTTGATAAGTCATTAAGATGTTTAGCTACGGCTTGGATGTTTTTTGCGGTAGAAATTGAAGTTCCACCATATTTTATTACAAGTCTCAATTCAAAATACCTGAACTAGTTAATCTTTAAATGCTTTAACTTTCGACGCGTGGAGCCAAGTAAAAGTGGATTCTACCGATATTTGCTACTTTGAATTCAATTCTAAGAGGTTTTGCGCTTGAAAACTCACATGTGATTGAGCCTGCATTGGAACCTACTGCTTTCACTACAGGATTTAGGTATTCAAGGCTGTATGTGCCAACACTGTCTGCTTTTGAAGAAATTTCTTCAATTTCTTTATCATCTTTGTCTAGTTCAATTACAACTTCACCAGAATCACCTTTTCCAGAAAAGTCTCCTTTTGAATCAATTGTTTGTATGGTAAGATAATCAGATACAACTTGTACATCACCAAGGATTTTGTCAAACTTTGAAGAAGTCAAAATAATTTTTGAATCATAAGAAATTTTTGGTAATGGTGTATCAGTTGCAGAACTTTCAATTAATCGCATTTTGTATTTTTTATTTTTTCCAACTGTTACAAGCAACATGTTTTGTTCAGAAATACTAATTTCAATGCTATCTTTTTTGTCTGCTCTTTTGATAAGTTTTGAGAATTCATCAATTCTCACACCAAATTTAATATCACTATCGCACTCATATTTTTCAAATGCAGAATTAGGCCATGAAATATCGATAAGAGCCACATGTGATGGATCCATTCCTCTAAAAGTAATTCCTTCTGCTGTTGCAACAAAAGTAGCTTCTTCAACAAGTGTAGATATTGCTGAAATGATAGCTTTTAGATCATCAGAACCACTTGTTTTTGCACCGAAAGTCAAATCAATTTTCTCCTCTTTATGTTCCAGTTAAACCTTATGTGTAATCACGCCAAGTGTATTTGCATTTTTGGCAACGATAAAATCTTGTTGTAGGTTCATCTGCACTTCTAGTTTGAAACATCCAGCCGACTGCTTCATTATGTCCACATTTTTCACAGATTATTTCGACAGTTGGATTAGATTCTTCACCTTCATCTCCTTCAAAAGCAAGCAATGAAAAATCTGGTTCTTCTTCAGTAACAATTTTTTTTGTCGGTTTAGCTTTTTCTCCTTCAGTATAACCACATTTAGAACATTGAAGGCCTGAATCACTATTTTTTAATTTGACCTCACATTTGGGGCAAAACTTCAATCTAATTTACCTTAATTTGAGAATGGAATAGTTGGTTGAACTCTTGAGCCATTTTGATTGCGGAATCTGTTGCTTTTTTAATTTCACCCAGTGGTTTTGAACTAGAATTAACTCTCATCCAACATTCATTGGTAAGAGGATGTTTTACAATAACTCCTGCAAAATCAGTAGATGGTGCTTTTAGCAGTTCATGTTGAATTACGTACAAAATTCCAATATCAGTTTCAGTAATTGAAAGGCTGATCTCTTTAGGCTCAGAGTTGATCACTTGTGCGTTCATGTATTCAGAAAAAGCACATATTGCGGATATAAATCATTATGAATGGGAACAATGGCAGAAAGCAAGATTTCAGTAATAGAATTGGTAAAATCCAAAGATGAATACTCATCTGATGAAAATATCGAAATAAATGTTCAATTTTCAGTAGAAGGAGACATTAGAAATGCCTTCAATGAGGCAAATTGGACTAAAGCCTACAACAACAATGATGTTTCATTCAAAGTGAAACATGGTATAAAATTGACATCAGGTGGACTAAGAAAGAAGGAATTAGGACGAACCATTGATAGTTATAGAAAGGCAGCAATATTTTGGACTCGAAATCCAAAACTTGTCAATCCAATGAAAGATAGACGAATTTGGGTACAAATATCCAAAAATTTTGAACCATTTATCAGATTATCAGAAGAAGAAGTTAGACAGGAATTATTTGACTTTAATGAGAAATTTGTATTCAAAGCATCAGATTTGGGAAAAGGTAAACACAAGATTGGAGCAGAAGCTTTTGCATCTTGGCAAAAACATGATTTCACAGAAACTGGAAATATCAAAAATAACTCAAATGAAATTGAAATTACAATCAATTAGGATTAGATTCAAGATTTACTAAAAATAACAATTAGGGATTTTTAACAATAATTGCTCTCTTGTTTCTGAATTTTTTATATTTGAAATAAAGTTGTCAGTAAGTGATATTGTTATATTATTTTGAAGATTACAAATTTGTTTAACAGAATCTAATAATGAACTTTTTTGTGAAGGATTTGTAAAAGAAGTAAAACCACAATTACAATTAGTATGCTGGAAATGTATAAAATGTAAGGGCGTATTCAAAAAACCTAAAACAATACCCTAATTCTCAATTCATTGTTAGTTACTATGAATAATTTCATTTGTTTGGATCTACTCAAATCAGATCAGTAGAGAAAGTTGTCACTAAAAAAATCTCAGTTTATGAGCCATATTGTCTCAAATTATTAAGAAGAAACATCATATGCGTAAGATAGACATCTCATGATTAATTCATAGTTCTCAGGAATAATCTCAACTCTTACTTCTTTCCCTTCAGAGAAAAACCACCTTTTTCCTCGAATAATCCGAACATCATTAATGTCAAAAGAATAAGGCTCTATTCTAAAACAAATCAAAGAGCGATTTTTGTAACATATGATTCCAGAAAATTGTTTGTTGTTATCTTTTCTTTTATGAAAATACCAAGATTTGAAAGCAAGCGGATTACAATCAAAAGAAAATTCAATTTTAAAAATCAATTCTTCAATATTTTTCCTATTTTGAATAGATGTCCATCCAAGCTTGTATTTCCAACTATTTATTTCATTTTCACATAGAATTTCTTTTGGAAATATACCATCAGAATTTTTCATCATTAAGTTTTTGAAGGATTGTAGTTTTTTAGATATTTTAGACTTTTTTATCATATTGCTTGAATCTGCATCATATGCCAGATGACATTTTTTACATAGAAAATAGAAATTTTTTTCAATTGGAAGATGTTCTGTCTTGATTTCCTTCATTACAGTATGTAAATTTGAAACAACATATTGTCCATTATCTGATTTGTATTTACTCATAACAATTTCAATGATATCCTTCCCAGAACGTCCATGGATATGTGCAGTATCTAATTTCTTGTTTTCATTACATTTCTGACAGATATTATGTAATTCATTTTTCTTCTTTTTTGTTAAGGTTGCCACATCATTTCTTATTTTTGGCCCAATGAATAGATGAAAATCTTGTAAAGTTCCTTCAAATTTTACCATAAGTTAAATTAATTTTTATAAAAAACATTTTAAGAGTTTCGTATCGACAAGATAAACCAAAGTTGTCTCAGTATAATGTTAGAATTATAAACTTTAATTCAAAAACTATCAAAAAAATAACAAGTTGTCAAATATTAAATTTTTAATAAATGAAAATGATTAGGATTTTCTAGATATTTGAATATATTTGATATCAAGTATAGAGAAACAATACGATTAGGAAGACCTTTGTTTATTTGTAAATCAGTGGTTCATAATACAAAATTAAAATGGCCCAAAGAAATGATAGAGTATGGCGCCATAGAACTTGATGATCCTTTAGATATTTTAGAACATCTACCATCAAATGTTAAAATGCCAGAATTATTTCAATAATAGTTACAATGATCATATCCAAGGTTGAATTTGGTTCACTACTAACATGTACTCCTCGCGGTACATCAAAGGAAGCAAATTCGGCCAGAACAGTAATGACATATTTGAAAAACGATAGGGTGATAGAATCTGGAATTTTATCATCAGAAAATATGGCACGAATAATAAAAAAAGATATCGAAGAATTACCTTTTACAAATTATTTTAATTCAAATACAATTCTAGTTCCTACTCCTAAAAGTTCGTTGTTAAAACTAGGAACACTTTGGGTACCAAAACAACTTACACAGCAGGTGAGTAAAGTTCTCCACCATTAAATTAAATAGATATAGTATGAAACTACGAGAGAGAATATGAAATGACTGTAATTGATGATGTAGGTTTGCTTTGTTTAGCTATAAACAGTGGTGAAAATCATGAGATAGTAGGCAGAACAAAACTTCAAAAAATGGTCTACTTTTGTAAATATCTGGGGTGGGATGTAAGTGATTACAAATTGCACTATTATGGACCATTTTCATTTGGATTAGCAGATACCGTCAAAACAGCTGAAAATTCTAAATTTATTAATCAAGGGAATGCCCCACCTTACACCTTTAGTCTTACAGATGACGGTAATGAATTTCTTGATAAATTTAAGACTAGAGTTTGCGATCCCAACAAATTAACTAACACTCGCAAACTCATCCAATATTTTTCTGATTGGACTAAAGAAGAACTTGAGCTTGCTGCAACACTTGATTTTGTCAATCAAAGTAATCTTGGAATCACCCAAACAAATCTAATTGCCAAAGTAGGTATTATCAAAGAAAATTTTACTCAAGAAGATATTACTGCTACTTATCATAAATTACGAGGATTAAAAGAATCTCTTTGAAAGTTGAATTAAATCTAACAAACAAGTAAGTTGATTGTTCACTCTAGGATCAATCTGGTTGATCAGTATCTAATTTATAGATGAGTTGCGTAATTAGTCCAATTTGAGGATAATCTCAACATTTTCTAATCATAAGATCCAAAGCTAAGATTGAATTATTTTCAATTCATGTTTAATTACACAAAACTAGTAAAAAGACCAAAACAGTCCCTCATCCATAACAGGATTAACTGTTCTACAATTTGATTCCTACACAAGGAGATAAAGAAAAATTACAAAATTACAGAACAAAAGAGATTATTCAAAAATAGACAAAGACACATTGGTGCAGGACACAAGTTTGATTTATCCTTCAAAGACAGAATTCTAATGTTTTTCATGTACTACAGAATGTACACAACATACGATATGCTAGAAATGATTTTTGATTTGGACAAATCAAATGTAATGAGGAATATCAAATATTTGGATCCTGCAGTAAAGAAATCCATTCCAATTCCATCCAAACTCTATGCAGATTCAAAAAAAATTAACAGCATGCAGCAATTGCAAGAATTCTCTCCAGAATTAATTGCAATGATTCATGGTACAAAGCAACCAATCCCTAGACCAAAAGATAAACGCAAAAGAAAGACACATTATTCAGGAAAAAAGAAAAAACATACAGTACAAAACCAAATCACCATAAATCTTGATGGGATAATAATCCACAAATCAAAGCATCCAACATTCTCTGAAAAATTAATGGTATTTTATGACCTCGAATATTTGGGGATTCAAAAAGACTTTGAAAATCAAATCAGCATTCTACCATACAAGAAAAAAAGAGGAAAGGAATTGATTGTATTTCAAAAGGAATGGAATAGGATACAGTCAAAAATCAGAATAAAGGTGGAACACGTCATTGCTCAAATCAAGAAATTTAGAATTAGTAGCGATACATTTAGGAACAAATTATGTCACTATGACATGGTTAGTGAGATTGTATGTGGAATTGTTAATTTCAAGATAAAATGGAAAGAAGAATTCATTAGCATTCCATAAAATCAGAAATTGGAAAGAATGTAAGGTTGGATTTTGTTTGTAATTGCGCAACTCATCTAGATTTGTTGTTAGAAGTAGATGCCAATCTAAGAGACGGAATGGTTGATCCTTCAAAAATGTGGAATTCTGAAAATGATCAATTTCACAGTCTAGTTCAAATATTTGCAGGACTCTTGGATCAAAACATTCTGATTTTGAAAACTTTGAGAAAAGAATTTGTTGGAAATTGCAAGCATCCCAAAAGAATGAGGGACAAAACTTCCAAAGGTCAATGGTATTGTATGAATTGTAATTTAAATTTCTAATTCTGTGACTAAATTAAATCAAATTTTATTCTTCAATACAATCGTTGAATGAATCCACACCATCAAATTTGATTTTTCCTATACATGGATCATAAATTTTCCTAAAATTTTCTGGTTTACTAATTGTCTTTATTCCTGCAAATGCACGAATATTGGCATTTGGAAATGCATCTTTCAGTATATTTGCAGCTCCAATGAATGTAGATCCCCTTGTTATGAAATCATCAATTAGTAAAATTTCGTTAGGTTCAGAAAGTTCTTTTTGAACTGCCATCGTATCATAATGTTCTTGAGCTTTTGGTCTGTTTACACTTGAACTTGTATGAGATTTTCGTAAAGGACTTGTACGTTCAAGACACGAACTAACTTTCTTTCCTAGACCATTATTCACTAAAGCAGTTGCTAAACGTTGTGGAACCCAAAGTGTATTTGCTTTAGTAAGAGAGCTACTTGGAGTTGGAATAAGGATAGGATTCACTTTAAAGAAATCACCAAAAGGAAGTTTTTCCAAATTATTTTTAATTCCTTTTGCTATGTATTCTGTCATCAGAATATTTTCTTTTTCTAAATATCCATCACTCTTCAATTTTGCTTTAAATGTTCTTGAACGAGCCTCCTCTTCTGTATTTCCACGAGGGGAATATGTAAGAAGAGACCCAAAATCAATTTCATTAATTTTCATAATTATTATTGAAATATATCAATTACTTCAAAACGTGTTGGGAGTACTTCAAGTATATCTGATGGATCAGATAGTTCTACTGCTCCATGCTCAATCATTTCTGTTGGCCAATCCAATTCTTTGTCATTTACAACAGATTCCCAAATGAATAATGGTCTCCCTATTCTGAGAGTTTCCCATCCTTGATGTTTAGAACCACTTGTTTTTCCTGCTTCTACAATTACAGAAGCATCAGAAATAAGCGCCATTGTTCTATTTCGTATTACAAAATTTTTCCCAGTAATTGGATAACCTGTTGGAAATTGTGAAACTACTAGATGACTTTTCATTAATTCTTGTTGAAGTTCATAATTTATTTTTGGATATGCCTTGTCTAATGGTGTACCAATTACAGCAATAGTTTTGCCATTCATATTTAATGCTGTTACATGTGCTGCTGTATCAATTCCTTCAGCAAGTCCACTAATAATAATTACTTGATTCTCAATCAACGTTTTTGCAATTTTTTGAGTATTTACAATTCCTTGCGTGGATGCTTTTCTAGAGCCAATAATTGACACTTTTGGACATGGTAATGGAATGTCTAAAGCACCTTCTACAAAAAGTGTCCCTGGATCAGCTTTTGATTCAATATCATTAAGTGGGCGACCTAGAAGTTGTGCCGCGTTAATTGACGAATACTCCTTTTCCTCAAGCATTACTATCACATCTTACGAGATCTAGTCTTTTTAATACTTTCATGATAACTTGTATTGACTAAGACATGATTGGCAATAAATTCATCTAACTAGGCAAAATATGCCATTTTTTTGTAATTTATGATCATGAGAAAAAGAATAATTTAATGAAAAATAAGTAATTTTATGATAAAATATGTCATTCCAGAAACAAATATTTTTCTACATTATGATATTTTGAGCGTAGATTGGTGTAAAGAATCAGATGAGATTGAAATTATTATTTGTTCAACAGTTTTGAAAGAGTTATAGTTAAAGCATCAAATATTTGAATACATTCACAACTTTAACATCACCATTATCTAATCTCCTCTGCATGTGTTTTTTCATCTCAGATTTATTTGCAAAGAATGCATTGGCAATACCCTTTTTTTCTTCTCTCCACTGTATCTGTATTGAGTTCTGGCATATACGGTGAAAAATATTTGATTATATTTTTGATGCTTTGATATATTTCTCTATGGGATTGCTTTTGTGGTATGATGCATCCTCTGCAAACAACAATAGTTTTTTATCATTATTGTTTCTGCTGTGATTTTATAAAATCAAGAAAACTATCTGTGTTTGATTTGTCATAGAATCTGCAGAAAAACACACCTTTATTTCCCAATGCACCAAAGGATTGAAACTTTTCTCGTGTGTAATTGATTGGCGTGGTGATATTATTTTCTGTAAGATACCATCCACGCTTTATGTTTGGTGCTATTTTATTTGTTGATTCATCCAGACATAGTAATGGTGTATCCAAGGTTGCTGTACTTTTTAATTGTCCTTTTTGCGTTTTTTTAAAACGGTTCTACTCCTCTTTTGAGGCTGATTTGTGATGTGTAGTTTTTAGATGAGAACCCAATTCTGTGGAGTAATTCACGCATTCCTCTTGCAGAGTATAAAGTGTTGTATTTTTTATCCACATGTGTAATTACCATGTTACACTCCACATGAATTGATTAAATCCAAATTTTTCTGGGACCTGAAATTAGATCCTTTCTTAATGACATTAGTTGTTTTTCACTCAAAAAACAACAAGAGGCCGTGTATTTCTTACGGTGTGATATGCAGTTATTCTCTCTTCATCCATACGATTTAGTCAGTAGCTCAGAGTTGATGGTATGACATCCAAACTAGCACATATTGCAGAATATGAAAGATCTTGCTTTCTTCATATTGCAGCCTCTAGTCTTATTTTGGCTTTTTTTGCATATTTTTCTTAAAAAATCGATGCTTGTTCCTTTCATGAATGAATTACCAGATGATACTCTTGATATTGTATTTTGATTTGACATGATTTTGTAAGTGTGAGATATGATCTTAGATCTTTGGGGTTGGAATAATTTATAATTTTTTCAAAATTTATTTGCCTAAACTATACAGGGAATTAAATTGTGGAATAGTTAATCCTGTTATGGATGAGGGACTGTTTTGGTCTTTTTACTAGTTTTGTGTAATTAAACATGAATTGAAAACAATTCAATCTTAGCTTTGGATCTTATGATTAGAAAATGTTGAGATTATACTCAAATTGAACTAATTACGCAACTCATCTTCTACCAAAAATACTGCTTTTTTTGTCACCATCAGGCTCAAAAAATTACAAAATAAGAAAAAATAGAACTGGTCAACAAATGCAGTTCTTTAACGAACTGACATGTGACTGAAAAATGGTTATTATAAAAAATATTCTAGTTAATTAAGGATATAAGGAACTTTTTTGAGCAATAATTAATGGCAAAATACGATGGTCTGTTAGGACAACCAATACTTGAAGTTGAAGAACCAGATAAAGAAGATGGAATTACCTTTATCTTCAAAGACAACAGGTTTATGTTCATAAAAGCAGTTAATGGTAAAATTGAGACCGTATCAATTCCAGAATAAGTGAATATGAATGGAAAAATTTGATTCAATCAAAATGTTAGAACTTGTTAAAGTAGAAGATCCTGATGCAGACGGTGGATTGACTTTGTTTTTTCAAGAAGATAAAATCTTGAAGATTAAAGTTGTAGATGGAAAATTAGTTTCAGAATTTGTTTAAACTAATTTCTTACATGTTTTTCATAAAATCCAATAGCTAATTCTTGTACTTTAGATTGAATTGAACCTGGTCTTTCATTTCGAATTTTTTTAATTGCATCATTAGCTGAAAAATTTTTGTATTTTATAAAATAACAAGCAAGTATTGTTCCAGCTCTTCCCATTCCAGCTGCACAATGAACCATTACAGCTTGATCATTTTTAATTTGTTCATGAATGAAATCAACTGCTGAATCTATTCTATCCATATCAGGAGCTGTCAAATCAGGGGTTGGGACATGAAGATATCCAATATTTTCAACCCACTCATCTGGTAGTGATTGCTCAGTCATGGTTACAATTGATTTAACTCCTTGATTTAGAAGCCAATCAAATTCATCCAAACTTGTTGGAATGCCTGAACCTGCTAATTTTTCTTTAATTAACCAAGAAAAGTTTGTTGGTTTTTTTGTAATTTTACCATGAACCTTTCTCCAAATATTACCAGGTTTACTCATGTAAAATTTAGGATTACTCTGTATTTTTAGTATTACGTAATAGTGTGATTATGATGCTATTGCACGAACAGGAGAACCTGTAGCATTTTTTAGCTTTAAAGGAAGAATTGTAAAATTAAATTCCAAAGATCGTATTTTATTCATATTTGCCAAATTTTCTACTATCAAAATATTGTTTTTAGACAATATATGATGTACAGAAAAAGATTCATCTTTTCCAAGATCTATACTTGGGGAATCTATACCCACTAAGTTGATTTTTTTAGATGCAAGATATTTTGCAGATGATACATCTAATCCAGGATTTTCAGTAAAATAATTATTTTTTTTCAGATTTTTTTGCCAATCTGTAAAGAAAAAGATTGAAGAATGATTTGAGATTTTACCATTCTTTTTTTCAAATGATGTAATATCTGATTTAGTAATAGGGGTATTTTTTGATTTTTTGAGTTTGATCAGAATTGCTTTTCCAAAGAGTCTATCAAGAGGAATTTGATGGATTTTTAGTCCATTTTTAACAAAATGATAAGGTGCATCTAGATGTGTTCCTGTATGTGAACTTAGGAATAATAGTTCAAGATTATATCCGTCATGTTCTATATCTGACCAATCAATGAATTGAGGTGTTGGAGACCCAGGAAAGCTTGGAATAGATTCTGATATGGTAAGTGACAAATCTATTGGTTTCACATCATCAGGACGTATTGGTGATTAATCAACTTTAAAGAATGAAAGATTAAATACTATCTCATGAAAAAACTTCTTGTGCCTACAGCGTATGTTCTATTAAATTCTGATTTAGGATCAGATGAATCAATCATTAGTGAAGTAAAACAAATTCTTGCAGAAGAAGATGTCAAATATGAGATTCAAGGCGTATACGGAGTATACGATATTGTTCTAAAGTTAACTTCTAATGATGCTGAAAAATTACGTGCAATCATTACCAATAAAGTTAGAAAAATTAGTAAAATTCAATCTACATTAACAATGATGGTAATTGAAGAACAAGAAAACCTATAATTTCTTTATTTTATCAATTACATCTAAAATCTGAGATTCAGTATTGAAAAAGTGTGGTGATGCTCGTACAATCTTTTGGTCCATGATTTCCCTTACTGCTAAAATGATATTTTGTTTTTCAAGTTTATCAACAACTTGTTGTGAATCAAATCCTTTAATGTTAAAAGAAACAATACTAGTTCTAACATTTGGATCCTCTGGCCCATACAAAATAATATTTGGAATTTTTGATAACTCTTCTCTAAAAACATTAGACAAGTATTGATTTTTCTCACGAATGTTATTCATTCCAAATTTTAATAAATAATTTGCAGACGATTCTAATCCAACAATTCCTACATAATTTCTAAATCCGGTTTGAAATTTATCTGGTAATTCTTTATATGCTAATTTTGAATCATCATAAATAATTGCAGATTCGCCACCAATTGTTTTAGGTTCTAATAGTTCACTAGAATTTCTTTTACAGTAAAATAATCCCGTACCCATAGGACCACAAAGCCATTTAGATCCATTAAATGACATAAAATTACATTTAATTTTTGAAACATCAATTTCTCCAATACAACCTATACTTTGCGCACTGTCAATGAAAAATGGAACCTTGTCTTCAAGGATTTTTCCTATTTCTTCTACAGGTATGATTGTACCAGTATTATACAATACATGACTAAGTGCAACTAGTTTTGTTTTATCATTTACAAGTGATTCTAAATCATCTAATTTAAAAAAACCATTATCATCAATGGGTAAATTTTGAATAGAAATTTTTTCTTGTAATTTAATCCATGGATAAAAATTTGAATGATGTTCATGGGTCATTCCACGAATTATTATATTAGAGTCATTGTCAAAAGATAATCCATTTGCTACAAAGTTGATTCCATCAGTAGTACTTTGAGTAAGGACTACTTCATCAGATTGACAAGAAATAATTTTTGCAATAGTTTTGCGTACATTTCGTAGTTTATCATTAACAAAAGGTTCTGACTCTTTTGAATCAGGACCAATAGAATTGTATGTAGTTAAAAATTCTTTCATGGCCTCAATACTTTGAGTAGGCATTAAAGAAACAGATGCATTATTGAGATAGATTTTCTTTGAGGTTGGAAAATCATCTGAAATGTCTTTAGATATCAAATTCATTATTATATCTGTAAAATGTTAATTGGGTGTTGGATAAAAATCCTGAGCAAATTATAGATAATGATTTAACACAAATTCAAATTAAATTTGAACAAAACAATCCAAATATTGTTTTATGTTCAAAACCATTCCATAAAATTGAATTTCTTAACAGATTAATCAATTCAACTGAAGATCCAATAATTTTCATTGACATGGATTTACTATACACTGGATATGTAGAATCTAAAATGATTCAGAAAAAAGAAAATCTAACAATCTTTTTCCCAGATAAAACAGATTGGGAGGAAAAATTCTCAGAAATTATTTCCAAAATATCAAAAGATAGATTTTTAGTAATTATTGACTCCTTTAATGGGGTCTACAATTTGTTTGATGATTTAAAATCGGCCATATTCATTAATTCATGTATAATGTTACTCTCATCAATTGGAAATCATGTTAAATCATCTGTTGTGATAACTGGAATAGCACGAAAAAAAGAAAATGATGGTTGGGTTTTTTCACCAGGTGGAAGACACATCATTAAATCAGAAAAAACAGGTGTTTATTTTCTTAAAAAAACTGAAAATGGCTTGGTAATTAGCACTTTAGAACAAACTGATGGAAAAAAATGAAGATCTAATATAGCGATCAAAATTAAAATGCCGTTATAAAATATCAAACGCCGTTATAGTACGATATTTCTAGGTAAATTATATTAATACCAAATCAAGAATTAATTTTGTTATGCCAGTAGGAATTATTCCAGACATCAGCGAACAAATGTGTATCGGATGTGCACTATGTGTAGAAATCTGTACCACACTTGGACCAGATGTCCTTAGAGTAAAACCAGTTGAAGGCTGGAAGAGAGGTAAAGCATTTGTCTACTACCCAGAAAGATGTATTTCAGATGGTGCATGCATTGGTGTATGCCCAACAAAAGCAATCTTTTGGATGCGACCAATGGACTTTACTGTTGGACAACCAGTTCCACTCTACAAGAACTCAGTCTTCGTCAAAGGTTGGACTGAATTAATCGATTAGATTAGTTCATCAATTTTTAATTTCTTTTTATTATTTTAAATTTTAACAGCACCAGACATATCATCTTTGATTTTAGGTTTTTTCTTTAACCAAAACATATCTACCAGGAACATTACACCAGGAACAAGAATGATGAATAACATTATTTCGTAATATGTTGTTAGTCTTTGAGCCGGTTTTATGTGATAGGTTTTATGAGATGTTTTTTCTGGATTATCATAAACTGCGGTAATAAAATCAACATAGCGTTGTTCCTTACTTTCAACTTCTCCAAATACAGTAACACGTTCCTCAGCAAAAATTGAAGGTGATTGAATTCCTTCTATTCTTACTATAACAAATCCAGTATCGCTAAAAACAAAATTTCTATAATCTCCGCCAATTTGACTTAGTCCTTCATCTCTAAAAATTTCTTGTCCATTTTGAAAGATTACAAAATTATATTTCATTTCTGCAAGATTAGAATTTGTTTGTGGATCATAGAGTTGATAAACAAATTGAATTTTTTCATGAGTTTTAATGACTTGAGGATCCCATGATAGATTTATTTCTATGTTTC
>CBDHCY010000003.1:0-29243 GCA_965261485.1 Leptospiria bacterium | reverse complement strand
CGACGTTTTCTGTTTCAATAGTTAGTGGCCGCTGAAACCAGGTTTTAGTTAGTGGCCGCTGACAAATTTAGAGGTTGGAAGAAAGAGATGAAAGAGAAGGAGAAGGAGAAGGAGAAAATGTCCATCTGTTGACTCACGCCGCTACGCTAGCGGGCATGGGTAAAAACACAAATAATTCATGACTGAAATGCTTTTTCAGTTCTTTCTAACAGTTTTAATCCCTCCTTACTGGCTACCCACAGATGTCAACATTTCTTGTACATAATAAAATTATCCAATTTGACAGTAGTTTTTCCTTAATGGAAGGGTCCAAACAAAATGTAAAAAATATGGTATTTGACCATAACTGGGGGGGGTCAGTCTGAACCATACCCTTATTGGAAAACACCATTGTTTTTGAAAACATTATATACATCTTCCAATTATATTCAATTTAATCAGACTGTTTTGTTCTATACAGGGAGCCAGTTAGTGGTGGCAATAATAGCACATGATGCCAGTAAGATGGTGTTGTTGGCGTCCTCTCGACCTGACAGGGGGCGCTCAGGTGGGTGGACTGGGCTCAATTTGTAGTTGTATGTACCTAAATAAAAGTCACATTTATCCATTTAAAACATTACTTAGTTGAAATAGAAGGCCTCACTTGGTGGTCTCACTGCTTTCCATAGACTTCTAACTTGCATATTTACAAGCAATTGTAGATTTTTTTCTTTCAATAAAAATCCATTTTTTATCAGAAACCTAGAACCAAATTGTCAGTACTCCTACTCCTCCTCCTCCTCCTCCTCCTCCTACTCCTGCTCCGAGATTGTTGCTTGCAAAGATTTTATTCGTGCAAATATTTTTCCCTATTAGGTCCTCCACTCAACATATGGCCTCTCAAAACATTTACCTATGTTTCTCTTAGGTACAGAAAACGTCATGGGGTGGTGGGTGACAAAAAGTCAAAAAGTAAAAAAGTAAAAAAAGTAAAAAAAAAAGTAAAAAAAAGTAAAAAAAAAGTAAAAAAAAAGTTTAAAAAAAAGTAAAAAAAAAATCAAAAAAGTCAAAACAGTCAAAAAAGTTAAAAAACATTTAAAAAAAAGTTTGAAAAAGTTAAAAAAAAAAAAAAAAAAGTTTAAAAAAAAGTTTAAAAAAAAAGTAAAAAAAAAGGAGAAAAAAAAGGAAAAAAAGTTAAAAAAAAAAAAAAGTATAATAAAAAAGCTAGAACAAGGGGGCCATAGGTCCCTGCAGTTCTAGTGTTATATGTTTCATTTCTTGCAGATTTTTTAAAAAAAAAATTTATTCGCAATAAGGGGACCATAAATGTGCTTCAGGGGGGTCAGCAGAGTATGGTCAACATTATATAGGAGTAAACTATTTATATCTGACCACAACATTCCACTGTCCACCCTGTTATTCTCCACTGAGCCCCCAAATCAAAGATTTGGGGCTGATATCCGGCTTTTTACCCCACATTTAATAATACTTTCAATCTTACATTTCAATTCTCACATTTCAAGTACCCACAAAATCCACAAAGATTTTGTGGAGAAAGAAACCTGTTTCACCACTGTTTCACCATAAAATATCGAACGTTGTTATCACACCACCCCCATTACACGTAGATAGTAAATCACACCACCCCCATATTAAACTCAGAAACATTGTTTAATTGGAAAAGAGATAATGTCGGTCTTTCTTGTATCTAACGAGTTAATAGATGGAAATACAAGATCTATTTTTCATAATCACGTACCGGATATTTTCGATCGAGAAAATTCGAAGATATCAAGAGTATGTATAGAAGCAATAGAATTCGATGTATCGTTCCCTTCAATTAAAAAAAGTGATTCCCCTCATATTTCATCTGTAATTCTAGGGGAAGAATTAATTACTAAAGATTTTAATAGTTACCATTCTATACTAAAGAAATCTGATGAATTCAAAATGTTTTATGAATTATATTCGAATATTCATAGAAGGGTATTCATGTATCATAACTCAGTCACAATTAGTATTTCTGAGGAAGATGGAATTTTCCATACAATATATTTCAATTTCACAATGGGGTATATTACCCATCTTATATATTTTAATGATATAACATTCAATATAAATTCATTAAGCCCTATTTCATTTTTTAATGAAAACGTATTTTTATTCGAATCGTCTCCTTTCTCATCAAGTATAAAGGGGGAATGCGTGATAAATTTTAAACATACATATTTTTTATCGGAGAATATAATCAATCTTCTTGGATGTAATATTCCTGAATATGATTCAGAATACACAAATAATTTTTACAGATCGTTATGGATTGATGGTGACTATAATTTTTCACCCACCCCAAGAGAATTATACCCTCCAAAATGGAATGAAAAAGAATCTACTTCTTCGATAGAATTATATAATTTATGGATTAAAGAATGTATTATTGAACTTGGTATTAGTACCCCTTATTCTTCTTCATTAAACACATTACGACACCATCTTCTATTTAATAAAATTAATCCTTTGTATATTCAAGCACCATATTACTCTCAATTATTTTCACATCTTTTTATGATCCGAACAAAAATACGTTTAGATTTATCGTTAGATGCGTTGGGGTACTCTGATTCATATTATACTGAATTTAATGTTCCAAAACTTAAAAAAGTGAATTATGGATATTCAGATTCTGATGGGAAAAAAAGTTATTTTATTCCAAGTGTAGAAACGAGGTGTGATAATAAAATCAATTTATTATCAAATTTCCCTGATATCGTGTATATTCAATGTAATTTCGTAAGACCATCAATTTATTGTGGAAAATTAAAAAATATTATCGGGGTGTTTTTTATTTCTAAAGAAAAAATTGACATTGATCAGTGTAACACAAACCTTTATTATAGAATTTTAAACCCATTAAATTTAGATTGTCACGAACAGTATTTATTTAGAAGTGAATTTCTTGATAAAACATTTAAACCAATCACCCCTTCTATCGGGAAACCAACAATTATTCAATTAGGTGTTGATAAAAGTTCTAAAAAAATGTTCGATATTTTCTTGAATAGTAACGATCCTCAATCAAAAAATTTTTTCCCGAATAACACTTCAAGTGATTTTATTGTGAAATTCCCTTTTCATATATTAAATAATAATTCATCGAGTCGATGGAAAGTCGCATTAACATCTTTATATATCCCAAGGATAGATAATATTTCTTCAGAATTCATGAGAATTAAGGTGATAAAAAAAAATAACTTAGGGGGTGATGAGAAGGTATTTTTAATTGAAGGAATATCTGGATATTATACATCACCTCAATCTCTTTGTGAGGAAATTAATTTAAAAATATTATCATCGATAAATTCAGTTAACGGATCTGAACGAGTTAAAAGAGAAATGGATGTGGATGATAATATTCCGTTAGAAAAAAAGAAAGATGGGTTCACTAGAATATCGAGTATACCTGGATTGAGATATATCAATGATGGAATAACACCACCCGAATTTTTCGAGAGAGAAGTGAGGGTGAAGAGAGAATCTGATATTATTGAAAGTGAATCTAACAATCCTCCAAAATTTCGATATTCACCCGATTCGGATAGAATCATAATTCATTCGAATGATTATTATATTGAATTATGTTCAGAATCAAATGTGATATTCGGAGTGAGTCACGCATCATCCACTCCTGTAAAAATATCCTCAGGGGAGGAAAGAGTGTGTATGTTCTCCCCTAATTTGAATGCGTTTCAACCTTCGTCATTTTTAGTTATATCGAATATTTGTGTTCCATCTTTTTTTGCACAGAAGAGACCGAGAATATTAAAATTTTCTGAGTATATCAACTCAATGTATGATGATAATTTTTTTATTCAATATAAATCTCTTGATTTTGTTAATTTAGATTTTGGTGATTTTGAGGAGGTGAGAATGAAACTGATAGATAATAATGGAACCCCTCTTAAAATTAATCAAGATGGAACCGTTCTTCTCCAACTTAGATTTAAAAAAATTGAATAAAAATATAAAATTATTTCATATAAAGAAATTTATAACTTATTTATCGAATTTAGTGTGTATATCTCATTATAAAAGATAAAAATATATTTATATATGTTACCATCCATCCATCTCATGAATATGACACATTTTTTAAATTCATCATCTTTAGATATAGAGAATGAATATTCATCTCATATGATGAATTTATTATCAGTTGGAACCCCTTTAGTTATAATCCCCGTGGCGTTTATATTCATAATGAGATATTTAGGACGAGATAAAAGAAATCGTTATTTTAAAACGTGTACCATATTGATGAACGCATTTATAAATCGAGGAAGATATTCACCAAGGAATACTCCTGGTGATGAATTGAGTATAAAACAAAACTCGATTTTTGAAAAACTTAGTACGGGGGAAGATGTCGTTAAGTGATAATCTCAAATCAGAGTTAAATATTTGTAATATCAAAATTGGATTAGAAGTGAAGGGGGATAATTATCAATTTTTTAATGGATCCTCATCCACGAAACGTTATAAAATTAAAAAATATAAAAAAATATGTTTCACAAAATATAATAATCATAGAAATTCAATACACGTCACAGGAATTAAATCATATTCTGATATTAAAAAAATAAAAAATATTCTTCCTTTTCAAATTATAAAATCTGAAATTCATACATCCTTATCAAAAATAATATACCCCCACGTTATCCCACAATTCACGAAGCTTCCTGAATTTTTTAGGAGTGATAATTCATTTTTATGTGATAATTCAAATATGCATTTAGGATATTTTAATTCTCTCATATTAAAATCTTCTGAATTCCCCACAAGTACAATATGTCTATTCTCAAAAAAAGCTATAGTATTCTCAAAGAAAATCACAGACATTGTGAAAATAAAAATAAAATTAGATGAATGTTTAAATAGATTTTATATTACTAATAATTAATCAAATATTTAAAAAACAAAAATATTATATTTTATTATATTTAATTCATATAATTACATTACTTTCAAATTATCGGGAGTGAGGAGAATTTAATAAGGATGAATTTTCTCGTGAATCGAAGTCTCACACAAGAAGGAAGAGGATTATCGAACATATTCGGATCTCTTTTAAGAAAATCCATTCCATTCTTTGGTAAACTCGCCAGTAAATCTGTATCCGTAGCTAAAAATATTGCTAAATCCGATTTTGGGAAAGAAGTCGCAAAACATGGAATCGATGGATTATCGTCATATATAGAAAATAAAATAGATGGGAATGAAGATTCAGCGAGTGATACGATTCAAAATATAATTGAAAAATCGAAAACTTCAGCGAAAAAATCACTATCGAAATACGCTAAAAGAAAGTTGAATGAAATTTCGAATGAGAGTGAACCTATCATTCCTCCTCATAATTCCAAATCATCGAAAAAACGGAAGATAAAAAAAAGATTTAAAAAAAATATATTTGAATAATGATTTTTTCGGAGGTGATGAATAGTGAAGAAATAAGAGAGTATTTAAAAAATATACAAATGTTTAGAGGAGTGTTCCCTTCTGATTGTCTCCCATTGAATCCAGAAAATGGAATATATATCGTTAATTTTGATAATTCTAAAAATCCTGGGACACATTGGGTATCGATACGTATCTTTGATAAAAAAATTGAATATTTCGACCCATTAATCCTTCCAATTGTCCCTGATATTAGAGAATTTATTTCATCATTGAATAAGAACACTTTCTGTACTAACCTTCCTCAACTTCAAAGTGATTACTCTTTTAAATGTGGAATTTTCGCGTGTGGATACGTGTTACTTTCATCGTATTATAATTTATCGTTAAGTGAAATAATAAATTTATTTGAAAATAAATCAATTTCTCAATCAGAATCCTTAATTTCGGATATATTCATTTATTTGATTTTCTCTCCAAATTTTTAATATTATAGAGAAAAAAGTGACTGAGCGAAGAAAAGTGTTGGATGAAAAAAAAAAAAAAAAAAAAAATAAATAAAAAAAAAAAAAAAAAATAAAAAAAATATATATGAAATATAAAACAATGGAAAAATTTTTTTTAGAAGGATACACCAATTCCCACCCATATTCATTTGGAGGGGAACAATATATTAAAAAATCATTTAGTGGTATCCCTAAAAAAAAATTGGGTTATATTTTATCAAAGTCTGACACATACACTAAATTCAGACAGTATAGAAAACCAAAATTCCCACCAATAAAAGTCTATAAACAGTTTGAGTTATTCGAAATGGATTTAATATTTTTTACAGATCCAGGTATGCCTGAAGAAAATGATGGGTATCAATATGGTATATGTGTGATTGATTGTTTCACAAAATATGCGTGGGTAATACCTATCAAAAATAAAAAATCATCCACAATCATTTTCGAAATAGATAAATTATTTTTAGGGATCCCTTCACTCCCTCAGAATATCAGGACGGATAAAGGAGGGGAATTCACTTCAAAGAGTTTTAAAAATTTTACTGATAGTAAAAATATAAATCTCTATTTTTCTCATCAAGAACGGAAATGTGCGATTGTTGAGAGATTTAATTTATCGTTTAAACAAATTTTATTCAAAATATTATTCCATAATTCGAGTGTGAGATGGATCGATTATTTAAATCAAACAATGAAAATATATCTCTCCCGTTATAACAGATCTATTAAATTATCTCCACTCGAAGCATCAAAACCTGAAAATCATAAAAAAGTGTTAGCAATACATCTCACAAGATATAATATAGATTCAATAAAAAAAATGAAAAAAAATAAGAAAAAAAGTAGATTTAATATCGGAGATTATGTGAGATTAAAACAACAAAAAAATAAATTTTCAAGAGGGTATAAATCCCATGTAACTTCCGAATATTTTAAAATATATAAAATTGATAGGAATTTGTCGTTAGATAGATACTATATAATAGAAACGAATAAATCACACCCTGAAAAAATAATAGGGTCATTTCACGACAGTGAATTAGTACTATTCACACCACCTCAAGAGACGTGACAAGTGATTAAATCATCATATAACATTCAATCGAAAGAATATTTCTTCGAGGATCAAGATCGTAAAGAGATTTCAAGATGAGTAACGTTCCTCTTCAAAATCTAGGAGTGGGTGGTCAAGCGAAGAATTATGAGGATGAGATGTATATTTCTAGTCATATAGGGTCAGGAGGGGATAATTTTCAATGGACATACACAGATAAAATATTCCCGATAAATCAAACATCAGAAAATGGACCGTATATATTCGAGATTCGGTCAGACCCAACTCACTTCAAGGATTTGAGAACTATGAGAATTGGTGGAAAGGTTCGAATTAGAGTTAATAACGCAGCAAGTGTCACAGGAGGAAAAGTGACTGCATCAACAATAAATAATTATATTCATTCAATGTTCTCGAATATTCAGTATTCTGTGGAAGGTGTCGAATTCGCTGATTCTACGAGAGGATCCTACCCATACATCGCATATTTACAAACTCTCTTAAGTTACAGTTCGGATGCTAAGAAACAATCTATGTCGCTTGCTGGATGGGAGAAAGACACTCCAGGATCATTTGATGATGTAACAACTACTAGTTCAACTATTGTAAATCCACAAAATGGAGGATATAGGAAAAGAGGATTACTTTTTGGAACAGATAATTATTTTGATTTTAGAGTGAAATTACTAATCGATTTGTGTAATATAGATCAGTATCTTATTCCAGGAGTACGGGTGAGAATTACATTAACTAAATCCGATGATAATTTCGCACTTTTATCAAATGAAGACGGAGGGGTTACTTCAGATCTTAAAAATTTACATTTATCCATCGATAATTTACTCCCCACCCATTCATATGCACAAAGGTACGAAAGAGCATTAACAAAATCTAACGCGACTTACATTTTTGATAAAAACCTTATAAGATTTTTTACATTTCCGAGTGGGATTTCAGATTTAAGTATATATAACGTGATTTCATCGGATTGTATTCCATCCATGATATTTATCGGAATTGTTCAAGAAAAAGCGGTGAACGGAGATTTATCGTTAAACCCTTTTAACTTTGTACATGCGAACACTTCTGAATGTTATTTACAGATCAATGGTGTGAATTTACCAATGATCCCAACATCCATCGATATCGCTAAAAAAGAGACGAATATTTCATTTTCTCATTTCTTGGAATCTTGTGGAGTATTGGATAAAAATACGGATATATCCATTAATAAAGATGATTGGCTGGGAGGGACCTTTCTTCACGCCTTCGATTTGAATCCAGATAAATGTGGAAATTATCATCACCACCCAGCGAAAGGTGGATCGTTAAATCTTATATTAAAACTCGCTTCAAGTCTCACAACTTCTCATAAAGTGATTGTATATGGAACGTATCGGGATTCTTTCGAAATTGATAAGGATCACAATGTTATATATAAAAATTTAGATCACTAATTTTACCCAGTACGCGAATCACCATCAAAGTGAACAGATCATGCCTTTTAAAATGTACAAATGTTCCGATTATAATTTCGTATTCCCGTGTGAAGAATCTTTCCTCTTCCGTGAACATTTCGTCCGTCACCTCAATCAACACTTAGAATTAAGAAGAGAATTCTCACCCTTACAAAGGTGGTGTATTCACCACTCAACGAACACCCCATCTTCATTACAAGAGTGGATGGATTATTACATCAAATCTTCTTCCGAAAATAGTTATGATGTGAATTGTGAGAATTGTTTCCCGACTCTTTCATCAACCCCCAAATCAAGGATTTGGAGCTGTAAAATGAAGAGATTTTATATCAATATTCTACGACATTTATGGATCGAAATATTTTTGAATAGAAACGGAGTGATTTATCCAAGAATAGTGAATGAAGTGAAAGACATTTCATGGGAGATTGTGAAAGATATAATTCGTGTTTAACGTGAAAAATAATGTGATTATTATTGTAATATTTTTCATATTTCATAGTGTGATTATGAAAGAATACCGTTCATATAAATTAAATATAATGAATTACACACTTCGTATTTATTTATTTATATAAAATGGATCTTCAAAAAGTTGATGTAGAGATTAAGTGGCCTTTTAAATTATTTTTAGGTGGTGGTTCTGGGGTAGGAAAAACAACATTCTGTGTGAAATTCATAAAAAATTTAAAAAAAATTTGTGGAGTATCTCCATCTCACATTTTTTTATTATATAATGAATATCAATCACTCTACGATGAAATAAAAAATATAAATGAATTTAAATTTATACCTATTAAAGGTATTCCTTTAGACTTAGAAGATAGAATTATAAATCTTGGTGAATACGCAAACCCAATTGTTATTGTGGACGATCAATTCCTTTCTCAGAATTTACAAATTATTTCTGATTTTTTTTTAGTAAAGTCAAGACACTTAAAACCACCTTCATCATTTATATTTTTGTCACAGTCTTTATTCGGTGGAGGAGGGGTTCGAGGAAAACTTATTTCATTAATTTCGTCTAATTCAACTCATATTACAATATTTCGAACGAGTAGAATGAGAGAAGCCTACACTTTATTCGAGCAAATACTTCAAAAAAACTCGAAGGTATTAAAATCTATTTTTGATAAAATAACTCAAGAAAAATTTACATATCTGTTTATAGATTGTACCTCATATTCTGAATTGAAATATAGATTTAAGTCGCATTTATTCGATAAATACATTCGAGTGTATATTATGGATGAAAATAATTTTTCCACTATGTACCTCATCTCAGCTGGACAGAAAATTCAACTAGAAAATATACATAATAATTCTAAAGAGATCAATGAGAAAGGAACATTAAAATTTTCATTAGAAAATTCAAACGGAATTTGTCAGGATGGAATGAATGTACGTATTAAACCTATAATTCAATCAAAAAATAATAATTCTTCCACTCACACACGGAACGAATCTATATCTAAGAATTCTATGAATGAGGGAGGGTATTTTTCCGCTACTCACCCAGATGAACCGAGAACTCCACCTATTCAATACGGATCGAATCCTGAGTATTCAGAAATGTCTGAAAATCCTTCCACAGAGGGAATTATCACCCCTTTCTCCACCCCCATCGATCATACAGAGAAATCAGATATTGAACACCCCTTCAATTCTCCTGATACTCTTCAAAAAAATCAGTATACAAATACTCAATCACCATCTTTTCACGACAAATCAACGAATACATGGTTACCTAAAAAAATTGATAATTCATCATCCACTCCTAAATTTTACTCATCAAATAAATCTTCGAATACTCACCGGGTAATTCAAGGAGATAATTCAACAAACACCCCACTTTATTCATCACATCCATTGGAAATTGGACACTTAAAAACCCGTGAATCGGAACAAGAAGGAAATTTTATAAGTAATCAAAGTGAAAATAATAATTTCGAAAGAGAGGATATTCCTAACGAATCACTCTTGAACCCCAATTCAAAAATAAAAAGAATTGAAGAAGAAGTTAATAAATTCATTCCTGATCAGAATAATGAACATAAATCACTAATTAAAATTAAGAATATAATTCCTCATTCTAAAAATAATACTCCTGTATCCTCAACTTCTCCTCTTTCAAAAAAGAAGAAGAGAGTTTTACCACAATGGATTATAGATTCATCAAAAAATTCGAATGAAAATATTATTCCATCAGAACCTCCTCCATCACTCCAAAAAAAAAAGAGAGTATTACCACGATGGATTACAGATTTACCAAAAAAAGGGGGGGTAGGGGTAGTTAAACAAATGAAACCAAACTCAATACAAAATAAAAAAAATACTAATATAGAAAATAATAATCTAGAAAATATAAAAAAATCCTTATCAGGGAGTGAAAAAAAACAGTTAATAAAATCGATATATAAAACTCCTAAAAATAAAACCCCTATGAATATAAAAAAAAATAAAAAAAAACATATTCAAAAAAATATAAAAAAATCCGATCAGGATTCTAATAAAAATGAAAATGATAATCTTTCGAATAATGAAACTCCCACCACCAAAAAAAAAAATATTGTCCCATCGGGGAGTATAAAGAGAAAAATTGTGTCGAGAGCTTCTGGACATTCTCCAAGTGTACATAACCCAGAATCTGAATATGACTTATTCTCCCCTGATTATATTAACCCTGTGAGAAAATTAAAAAAAACCGTAAAAAGAGATCGATCATCGGAATATGAATTATTCCCCCCTGAAAATATCACACCCTCTCGAAGATTGAGAAAAAAACCAATGATTGATTATCAAATATACAAATGAAAAATCGAAGTCATATAAATCGGGAAATAAAAATAAAATATTAAAAATAATAATGAAGACAAACCATCGTACGAAGGAACATTTTAACGTTATATTAGCATTGAATAAAATAAACCCAAATCATATCAAATTTTTATCTGATGAAACGTTACACCACCTACAAATATTTTTACACAATATTATATATAACACTTTAAAATTATCTAAAGGGAAAGTGACGAAAGTTCTGAAAATATTATCTCCTCATAATAAAGAATTAAACGTGAAAAAATTTAAAATAAAAAAATTGGTGAAGTCATCACCACAGTTCGGAGGAGCAATAGCGTCCCTTTTAGGATTACTTGTTCCTATAATTTCAACGTTAGTTGGACAATTTGTATAACTAAAAAATCCAAAAATAATGAATAAGTACACATTGAAGATTCATTATGAAATGAATAGATGGATAGTTCGAGAATTTTCAGAGTGATACAACGTGACGAAATTATAAGAATATTCACGAATTTTCTGGATCGTCGATCAATGGAATAAGGAATAAACACGGAAGATCGAGAATTTGTATAGTTACATAACGTTATGAAATTATTAGAATATTCACGAATTTTTCGGAATGAAGTAGTGACGAAATGAATTCAATACGAACATTGAGATGAGGTATAAATACATCTCAATTGATCGTGGAGTTAGTTCTATCTTCTCTCTCGAACAGAATACTCTCATATCCTCGAAATGTCTCTGGTGAATCAGTCTGAAACTGGTACGTGTGACCTCCTCGAACAAGCGATAAGAGACTTGAACGAGATGAATAATTGTAACGATACTCAACAAAACACCGTTATGATCGATAATGATACTCAAGATGTGGAAATTCTCGATATTTTCCCACCTCGAGTGATGAAATGTGAAAAAGGGAGTCAAACTGAATCTGTTACCCCCCCACATGTTTTGAGAAAGATGTCCGAGAAGAAAAAAATCAATCAACAAAAAAACGTGGTGAACGTGAGAATGAAAAGAAACTCACGGAGAACAACCCCCTCTTCATCAGTAAAACCGGCACCTCATAGTATATTCCGTAAAGAGATGGAATTAAGAATGAAAAATGCTCAGAATAACAAAGTATCTTTTAAGGAAGAATCTGAAGTTATTCCTGACCAGTTATGTGAGATCAACCCAAGACCATTCAATCCATTTATGGGAATCGATGATCTCAATCAAGAAGGATCACCACGTGAATGGAATAACTCAAGTGTAATTATCAAGATGCATTCATTAAAAAATGTTATGGTGAACGGAGGAGATATGATTGAAACTCCTACGGACATCGTTTTATTCAGTAATCCAAAGTGGGCTCGCTGCTTTCTCGAGAAAAAATTATCTATGATGTATTCAATTTCTAACGAGATAAATACTCCATATGTAAGTGCGATCTATCGAAGTGGAACATTTTCTTCATTAGCAATGGGGGGGTACGTTAATACTCAAATTGTTAATAACACTTCTCACCCCTACATGATAAAAATTGGTGATGTTATTTCTAATATACATTTTTTCGCTATTCCCTCTCCTGAAAATATCACCTAACATCTATTTGAATATGTAAATATGTGAATATGTATAATCGTTCGTGTAGTGAAGAAATGTTTATAAATTATTCGTGAATAAATCCATTTAATTATATCTCAGAGTGTATTTTTACGTTTTTTCTCCTCTCGGTTTTCTTAGTGTCATCCTTACGTTTTTCTTTCATCCACGTAAGGAGTGTTGATTCTATCGTACAATGAATTATCGTAGATTTTTACTTTATTTAGATAATCACAAACTTTAGTGATTCAAGTACTGATTCCACTCTACTCAAGGTGTGGTGGGGGATGGTTCCTTACTACTCACTAGGATAGGGGGGGTGTGGAATATAACTCAGATATCACCCCAAAATCTTTGATTCTCCAAATCAAAGATTTGGGGCTGATATCCGACTTTTTTACCCACATTTAATAATACTTTCAATCTTACATTTCAATTCTCACATTTCAAGTACCCACAAAATCCACAAAGATTTTGTGGAGAAAGAAACCTGTTTCATCACTGTTTCACCATAAAATATCGAACGTGAATCCAGGAACATAAGGGTTATAGGTACTAGAATGTAGGAAAGGATATAGAGAAGGAGGGAGGAGGGATATACTGGAGAAGGAGGGGGGAGGGTGAAAATTTTCGTTTGAAGGTACACACGGTTGATTGAATCGTGGGTAAAAATTCTGTATAGGATCGTTAAAGAAGGAGGAAGAAGGGATTATATCAGAGAAGAAGGGGGAGGAGGTTGGAAATTTCCATTTGAAGACACACACGGTTCATCGAATCGTGGGTAAAAATTCTGTATAGGATCGTTAGAGAAGGAGGGAGGAGGGGTTATATCGAGGAAGAAGGGGAAGGAGAGTGAAAATTTTCGTTTGGAGGGGTACATGGTTCATCGAGTCGTGAGCAAAAATTCTGTATAGGATCGATAAAAAAACCTGGGTGGATACAGTAAAGGGAGTTTGGTTTTGAGGGGGGTGTCCCCTCCCCTGTTTGAACAAAAAAACAAAGTTCTATACTTTTTTGTTTTTGAATGCTTCCCTTATCGAGGAAATTTGTGTCCACTAGATCTATTGAAAAAATACATATTTCATAAATGTATGTTTCATGAAGGGGATGGAACCGTTATTCAGGATGAGATATTGAATGTCCATCCTGTGTTCCACGCCAATTATATTCTATCTATACTTTTTACTGGATAGAGTCATTATACAGGTGAATCTGTGAGAGTCGGGAGGAACCAGGTGGTGTATTTCCTGTATTTTAGTGGGAATTGTATTCAATGTAAACATCTGTTACCTGCAATCAGTGAGGTTCACACAGATGCGCTTACTGACCACCCCTCCTCCTCTCTCCTCATTCAATAGTATATATTTTCCGCACTCCCTCGCAAGTGATCAGTTACTATCCTTCTCTACCATTGTTCACATCCTGTTAGTTTTCAATCATGGGATCATCAGGTGATTTATGAATTTCCAATCATAACACAGATATAGATACACAGACACACACACAAACACACACACACACACACACACACACACACACACACACACACACACACACACACACACACACACACACACACACACACACACACACACACACACACACACATACACACACTTGATATAATTTTCTCAGGGAACAAGGATCTTACCACGAAAAAGTGTGGTGGACAGAGCTCATCTTCTGTTCCTTTCAAGACGCAAGAAGGCAAAAGGAAATCAGTAGAGGATGTCCTCACTCACGGTGAAGATGAGATGGTGGGAACTGACACAGATGGTGGAGGGATTGAACGTCGAACCCCTCCCCCAAAGAAGGCTCGTAGAATTAGATCTATCGTGGATGAATCCGACTCTGAGAGTGAGGATGAAAAATCCCCTCCAAGTAGGTCAAGAACACCAAAGAAGACACCCAAATCCAGGGGTGATCTGGTGAAGGATTCTGCATTGAACGAATGTTCTGGATCAGAGACGAGTAGTGACGATGGTCTGTATATTTTATATAAAAATATATATAATTTAATGATTTATTTTTAGAGTCTCCTTCGGAATGCCTGGCGAAAATGGAGTCAGTTGGACCGAACGAAGCATCTAAGTGGAAGAAGCGTTCCGAAATTCTTAGAATTCCGTGGAGGTAAGTTTTCTAATTTTATCTTACTTAGTATCTACTGAAACTAGACATCTTTCCATGATGGTGCTCACTCTCTCACATTAATATTAGAAACTGATCACGTCAGACAACAGACAAATACCTTTCTAGAGCTAGTAAGTAGATAATATTGATTTTATGTGTGTAGATACAAATAATCACATTTTAACTTCTTGTCCTTCATAGTATCAATAAGACAGTCGCTATTGATGCTACGAAGGACAAGAAGTTGAGTTACGTCTACTCAGAACAGGACGCCGTAAATGGTAATAATTATCATCATCATCATCATCATCATCATTCATCATCTTCATCATCATCATCATTATCATCACCATCTTCATTATCAATCTATGACTCATTGTTCATTGTTCTATTTTCAGGCAAGAACAAGAAGTCCTTTATCCCTATAAATAGTAAGGCGTTTAAAAGTTTCATCTCAACTCATCTACTGGTAAGATTACATCTCACATGATTCTTCACATTTCTAATATTTTATTTTTCAGATTTTCGGGGTGTATGAAAATAGTGACACTGTTGGATTCAAAGACATGGCGGAGCAGTATGAACATAATAAGAAAGACCCGGTAAGTTCACTCGATTTTATGTCATCAAAATATTTATTTTACATTTTTCCAGATATTCTGGGAGAAACTTGGTGAGGAGATGATTGCCTCCTTCACCCCCGAGCCTGCTGAGTTAGGGAACCGTTGTCGGGAGGTGTGGCAATCTGTCTTCGAGCACAAAAAAGCTGCTCTTCAGAAGAAGATGAAGGAGTCTGACGCGACTGAAGTCAGGAATGCCAAGAGGGGCAAGAGGACGAAAATTCACCAGTAAGGGTTGAGAAATCAGATGGATTTTTTTCTAGCATTTTCTAAGTGGAGTGTGTTTCTTTAAAAAATTCTCATTCAAATTAGATTTTTAGAAAAATCATTGTAATTGAGAATATCATTTATTTAGAGAACACCTCATCATTGATTTAGAAATTATCCTCTATCTTCTCCCCTCATAATTATTTGACATCTTATTTGAATGAATTTAATGAGATATTAATCATATTTTTCTATTTTGAAGTGTGTTGTGGAATTCTCACATACTGATTTTATATAAATCATGTTAATTTTTTAGAATTTCATTGTATATAAACACATCTGATAATTAGAAAGATTTTTTCTCATATTCAAATTCTAACTTACCATTTTTTCTTAAATAATCACTTATTGTTTTCAATTAGAGACATAATCTTGTGGATTTTGATATGTATAATTTATTTTGTGTTTGACTGGGAAAATCAACGTTCATGCAGTCGAATAAAATGCGATTATTAGACATGACGTTATTTCTGTCAAAGGATGACACATCAGACTGTTGTACAATCAAAATTGGTTATGTATTCAGCGAGTTGAGAACAACCCCACTTTTTAAGTAATTATTTAATCCAATAAAAATCTTTGTAATGTAACACTTTTTCTACTTTTTGTACCCTCTCAGTTTTTACTCGTCTTTATGTGTATAATGTACTTATAAAATAAAATTGTACACCACCCCCCCTCTTTAATGATTATGAAGTTTTTACCCATACCCTTATGGAACATGGGTCTTCAGATACACATTTTCTTCTCCTCATTCTCCTTCTCCTCCACCTTCAGACTACTAACTCTGTTTATAATCCACCTTTTTTTAACCCTCAGAAGCAGTAGTAGGAATGGTTTGGTTTTTAGGATTGGGTAAATACTAATCCTGAACGAAACAAAATTCTGTGATATCGATCGAGTGTAGTTGTGTAAAGGTTTTTTACCCATTCACCTTATGGAGGATGGGTCTTCAGATGGATATTTCCGAGTGTAGTTGTGTAAAGGTTTTTTACCCATTCACCTTATGGAGGATGGGTCTTCAGATGGATATTTCCTTCTCCTCCTTCTTCCTATCTTTCTCCTTCACACCAGTCCTTATAAAATAAAAATTGTACACCACACCTCTCTTTAATGATTATGAAGTTTTTTTACCCACCCCACCCCCTTATGGAACATAGGACTTCAGATGGACATTTTCTTCTTCTCCTTTCCCTTCACACCAGTAACTCTGTTTTATAATCTAGATAAAGAAATCAATTGATACTATTTTCTCAAAGATTTTGTGGAATAAAAATGTACCTTTTTAACACCCTCGGTAGCAGTAGTAGGAATAGTTTGGTTTTAGGACTAGATAAATACTGGTCCCATTCCGTTACGTATCTCCATTCCGACCCTGTGTGGACCATTCCGACCCCGTGGGGACCATTCCGACCCTGTGGGGTTCATTCCATCGTTGGGGGTGCATTCCGACCCATGGATGAAACAAAATTCTGTGGTCTCGATCGAGTATAGTCATGTGAAGAGTTGATTGGATCGATTCAATCATCCTAATTACACTATGGAGTGAATACTCAATCATAAACACATGAATTTTAATTTTTGTCTTTTATTTCATTAAGATAAAATACACACAAAAATACATTGTGATGATAATAAATAAACTGTAGTACCCACAATATAGTTGGAGGGGATTTTTCGCAACTTCTAACTTCGATAGCTTGGCTGAGGAGACGCCGATGACTTGGAACAGTTGGAGGTGGAATTCAACAACCTTACAAGGGGTCCTCGAGTTGGAGGAGGTATTACGATTTTTCGCAACTTCTAACTTCGATGGGATGGCTCAGGAGACGCCGATGACTTGGAACAGCTGGAGGTGGAATTCAACAACCTTACAAGGGGTCCTCGAGTTGGAGGAGGTATTGCGATTTTTTCGCAACTTCTAACTTTGATGGCTTGGCTCGGGAGACGCCGATGACTTGGAACAGCTGGAGGTGGAATTCAACAACCTTACAAGGGGTCCTCGAGTTGGAGTAGGTATTGTGATTTTTCGCAACTTCTATCTTCGATGGATTAGCTCGGGAGACGCCGATGACTTGGAACAGCTGGAGGTGGAATTCAACAACCTTACAAGGGGTCCTCGAGTTGGAGTAGGTACAGTATACGAATTAAAAAAACGACACCCTGGTAATTAGGGACTAATTAGGTGAATTAAGGTCTCTTTTATTGGTTTGTGGTCCTTAAAAGGACCGTTTGTTGTGTCCTGAGAAGGACCATTTGATTTTGGCACTTAAAAGAGCCGTTTGTTGTGTCCTGAGAAGGACCATTTGATTTAGGATGTGATCAAGTACTAGTACTTGGTCATGTACATACATCACGGAAGGGAGTATTCAAACATAAACACATGATTTTATTTATTCTTTTATTTCACAAAGACAAAATATATACAAAAATATATACAATTATATACAAAGTTCCATCCCTCCCACTCCCATATAACAAGGGGAAAATTATACATATTTCATTTGAATTAGGTTCAATTCACTTCTAAATTATTTAAAATAATGGGGAGAGGAAAAAAAAAATATAGAAAATCCAAACGTGTTAAGGGAAGAACCAAAAAAAAGATTCAGAGAAAAAAGCGATCAAGAAAAAATATTGTTAAAGCAATTAAATTATTTATCAAGAAAAACAGGAGGGGAGGGGGGAGATATTTTTGAGGTATGTATTTTTAAAAATGAAATATGTACAATTTTTCCATAAACTTAGTTCACAGATATTTTTATCCATTAAAAACCCCTGTGGGAGGGTATATTTTTTTATCCAATATCTGATTAATTTTTAATGGATAAAAATGTGTTTTCTAAAAGAAATGTTCCTGCATCATCTATTGACTAAATCATCATTTGTATAATTATGGTCCTATGACATTATTCTCAACACATCAAGATATCTCACTAATAACATCGAGAATCAATAAACTCAACATATCGAAAAGTCGCATTAATTATCTACTATCCAAATCATCATTTGTATAATTATGGACCTATGGATTAATTATAAAATATTTCCCATTAATGACCTTATATTTAGAATTAAAAATCTTATCATAATTTTTTAAAAGCACTTCAAGATATATCATTTTAGCTTCACACTCACTCTTGTCACACAAAAAAGTGTTGGAAGAATTAATAGGACTCACACAAATCCCACAATTATGCAAATAATTTGAATTGTCAAAAGTATTAAGACCTTTCCGTTTTGTCTTCAAAAAATGTAACTGACCTGATTTTGAAGAGATTTTGTTAAATAATTGAGAACTTGTAGTGTGGTGTACCAAACATTCCAAATACATTCTAAAATTTAATTTTTCCACTCTTAAACCCTTTGATGTAACATTGTCAGTTAAAAAATATTTGTTATCATTCCCCTTATTCATAACTAAATTCACATATTGTTTTTTTTGTAAAACAATGGTTGACATTAATTGCCCGGACCCCAACTCATTTTTTAATTTCCCTACCACACCCTTGGAAGATTGGATTAATTCATCTGAAATGTACTCACGAATAGGGTCATTTTCTCCAAACGAGTTAAAATCGAAAATATCTAACTCACTAAGTTTTTTTGTTACCCCCTCCCCTTCCAACTTCAAAATAAAACTATCTGTATCGTGATACACGAGTTTTTGGTCAGTTCCAAATTTAGGTTGGATATGGTGGTAAAACAACTCGAGCATCTTGAGTTTGCTTAGGTCTAGCACAGTAGCTCCAATAAGTAAAGGATGATTTGTCCCCACCCTACGTGGGACAGATCGTATTTGAATAATGTCTGATGTAAGGAATCGTGAACTTTTGAAGTAACATTTTGAAATTTTATTTTTCCCCTCGATTTTTTGTTGATTAAATTCCTGATCACCACTCGCATGTATATACGAAAAATTCACCCGGTTGCGCGCAGTTTGTAACGATTTCCCATAAATTATATTACTTAACAACTTAAACAAGGATTTATTCAATTTTGACTCTGTATCTCTCCTCAAATCTGATAAATTTTTGATGTATCCTGCGAAAATTGGGCTCTGATTAAATGTCCATCCTCCTTTCAATTTAATATTTATCCCCTCATTTATTAAGAAACTTACAATTTTATAATGTGCAAAATATGACTTTTTTTTACTCATTGAAAAAATTAATTTCTGATTACTTTTTACTGATTCATAGTTCTTTGTGTAAAATTTCTTATATAATTCAATTTGGAGCGAGCTGCAATCATTTAAAGTGGGTTTATAGTGTTGACTTAGCAAGGGGTAATTTTTGTACTTTAAAGGTAATTTCGGAACGTCTATTATGAAAAAGGCCCCCTTATTTTTTACATTAGATGGATTATATTCTGGGAAATGTTGATTAAAGTTTGATAATGAACTATTTAAGGATGTTATTTTTTTATCAGAAATCTCTCTATAATTACTAACGGGGAGGGGTTGGGATAAACTTTCCCCATAAAGATTTGTTGCATCGAAATAAAATAGCCAAGAAGGGGGGGTGTTAAATTGTCCAATTTTTTTTAATGTCTTTTTTTGATATGGAGATAAAAATCCTTTCAATATTTGTTTAAGATCAGAAGATATCTCAAATTTTGAGTTAAAAAAATTCCCCCCGCCTCGAATATTTTTTTCAGCTATGAGATATAAGTTTTCGTGAGATTTTGGTATTTGTGAGATCACAGTCTCACAGTCGTCCGAATCCGACTTTAAGTTTTGTCTTAAACATGCATCGTATGACAGATGGGCGAGACTCACGTAGTGGTCAAAATATATTCCATCAAGTGTATTAAAAATTAGGTTACTAAATTGATTCATGACACACGATGTTAAAAGTGTGTCTAATGTATTGTATATACTATGGAAATGTTTAAAATTTTCACAATACCCAAAAAGTGTTTTAGCATTTTCATACTGGGAAGATGGAACATTTGTTTGTTTTAAGGAGGAGTAAAATTCGGAATGGAGGGGGAATGTTTGTATGTTTAAAGATTCAGGAGACGAGATGATCTCGTATGGGTAGGCAAGTTTCCCCACTAACAGGTTAAAAACATGAGGATTATAAATACAATTTTCGCATTCTTGAGATTGGTCAGGGAAATGGTTACAAATTGTCGACACCCCATTGAAAATATATGTTTTAGAGATGTTGTGATTTTTTAATAATTGTAATGACACATTAACGTCGGTAGAATTGATTAATAATTGAACATTTGAATCTAATGATCCTTGTATGAAACTTAGACAATCTTTTACACAGAAGGGGAAAAACGTGAGTTGTGATATGTTTTCACTGTTTTTATCCAGTGATTTAACATTCTCACAACCCCACGTTCTTAAAATAGGTTCAAGGATTAACTTCGTGTCAAACCTCGAACCGTTAAAGAAATATACCGGAATGGTATCTCTCCTGAACTGATTCGTGTTCAAATTACATCTTGTACAAATAATATTTACAATGTTATCAGAAGATTGGAAGTGATTGTGATGAATAGTTTTTCTACACCCTGGATCAGAAGAATTAAATTTCCTGTTACATTTTTCGCATTTAACCATCTCATTGAATTTTTTTAAATTGAGTTTAGATAAATCGTATTTATAATTTTGAGATAAAATATTATAGAGTGTATATTTTAAATGCCATAATGTGTTAATGAGATCTACCCCAGCATCCTTTGAAGAGAAACTTTCCATAACATGATATTTTTCAAATACAGTATCCAGTGAATTCCCATCTAGAATTAGAAGATGATAAGATAGAGCGCGAAAAATTCCCTTATTTATCACAAAACTGCAATTACAATCAATTATTAATTTTAAGCACTTTTCGCATTGTGAGGGATCATCATTTTGTCTACAATATGTCTCAAAATCACAATAAGCAATTAAAAGAGGAGGGGATCTGACACTTGAGTTCATTACACGAATAGGAACTTCGGATGAAGGGAAATTAAGTTGAGATTCAGGTTTAACTCTAAGGGGGTTTCTCTCGCAGACCAATTGATGTTCTTCTATAATGTTTAATTTGGGTGACTTTTTGATTTCGCAAAATTTGCATAAAACTTGTCTGGCGACTTTCTTTCCATTCAATGATGATAGTGAATTTATGAAAGTTGAAAAATTAGGAATTAAACATAGATGCGAAATTTTATTTTTTTGTGATTTAAATGAAAATAATCTTATTTTCCACATTTGTTCAGAGAAATTTTCACTAACAAAAATTGTATTTAAATGTTTTTTATCTTGCGATTCGAAAACTGTTAGTCCGATGTGCGGATTATTAGATACGAATGTATCAAAATCTGATAATGTGGCTGGTGAATTAATCCCATCTAAAGAAAAGTTTTTTGAGGCGTTTTTCACAATTTTAGAGTATTTGGTAAGATGTAGATTTTGTAACAATTTTCTAAAAGTGGTTGACATTTTTTTTCTCTCTTGAGCCCTTAGGTGGCTTGATGCAATCAAACAAAATTTAAAACAACTGTACCCTCCCCCCCCTGGAGAAATTACAGTTTTTTGGTCAATAAATGATGGCAATTTATTTTTTCCACACCCAAATTGTAAACCAGGAAGTTTATGTATAGTAATGTCAATAATTTCCACCCCTAAAAATGACATCCCAGAAGCGTTTTTAGGGTGACTTTCTTCAATATCAGGAATAAAAAAATCGCGGAATGCTCTATGGAGAAAATTATTCACCCCTGCTTCACCCCCCCTCCAAGAAAAATTGGGGAGGGAGAACCAGAGTTTTTCAATATCCCCCCCTTCTACTCCTACCCAACATGATGATAATTTAATTTCGCATTTAACCTGACTGTGCAGGTGCGAGAAGAAGTTAATAACTTTACCTAATAAATTCACTTGATTTTGCGAACTGAAACGTCTAGTAACTTCAGTGTACTCTTTCTCTAATAAAATAGATGATGCATTAGGAAACCTTCTTTTTACCTGGAAACCTGTTTCACTTGTTATTTGGTTAAGGTGTATAGTTAATAAATGTCGCTCGCGAGCGGAAATACTATGTATAAATGTTTGTCGGCAGTAAATACACTGATAATGCAACTTCATGGTACTTAGATAGGTCTCTCGTTAACTACTTTTTTTGTACTCACAATTTATCCTCTGGCACGGAAGATTAAAACTGTACTTCTTCAGGATCAGAACGTGAAGATGAACTCGGTGAAGACTGATCTCTATGGCCTCGTGGGGGGGGAGGGGGTGTTCTCGGTGAAGGGTGATCACAGTCACACCGTGGGGGTGGGGGTGATCTCAGTGAAGGATGGATCTCAGCACCATGGGGGTGGGGAAGGTGATCTCGGTCTCGATGAAGGGTGATCTTAGTCACACTGTGGGTGGGGGTGATCTCGGTGAAGGACGAACTCAGTCGCTCCGTGGGGGGGGAGGGGTGGTGATCTCAGTGAAGGGAGATCTCAGCGCTGTGAGGGTGGGGGAGGTGATCTCGGTGAAAGTGTGGGTTGGTGTCGATGTGAAGGAGGTCTCAATTGTTTCGCAGATGTGATATTATTCTCCCTTGATGTATTCTAGAAATATACATAATTTATATACTTATACAATGTATTCCATTACTGTATTACCGTATTTCTCGATCCGAGTACCCATCAGATTGTTCTTTGGTGTGTTCCGTTGGTCTCACGATTCTGAGAATAATAAAAATTAAAAATATTATAGATCCTCACCAGAAAAAACTTACCAGATATTGTATTAAATTTCTTGAAATCGATTCACATTCTGAACTACACAAAATCTGAAAAAAAGATAAATTAAAAATCATGTAGAGTGTTTCACCACCATTCACCCCTCACACACTGAGAGAATGGATACACTACGGTCGGTTCCCCTTACAGACTGAGAGAATGGACACACTTCAGCGGGAATTTATACAACAATTTCATCTATTTTTAGAACTTCTACCTGTATACACTCTGTGGGGGGGGGGTGACGACCCACCTTCCATTCTATTAATATTTTTTACCTGTGTGTCTATTCCTATGATTCTATGCTCCACCTTCCATTCTATTAATATTTTTTACCTGTGTGTCTGACATTATTCTCAACACATCAAGATATCTCACTAATAACATTGAAAATCAATAAACTCAACATATCAAAAAGACGTACTGATGTAAAACAATCAAATATGATATAAGGATTTGGGGCTGATATCTGTTTTTATCCATCAGTTTATTTAATCATCTACTGATGTAAAACAATCAAATATGATATAATCTGTAGATGATTAAATAAACTGATGGTTAAAAATTAGATATCAGCCCCAAATCCTTGATTTGGGGGCTGATATCTTAAAATATTGGTTAAATAGGTTTTTTATCCAAAACTCAAAAAAGGGGGTTTAGGGGGTCCTAATTGGCTTATTTTTGAAAAATCCTAAATCAGTCAAAAATTACCAGATTGTTCTGAAATTTTGGCATGGGGGTAACCAAACCTAAATAACAAATATTGGTGAAATAGGTTTTTTTTATCCAAACTAAAAAAGGGGGTTTAGGGGGTCCTAATTGGCCCATTTTTTGAAAAATCCTAGATCAGTAAAAAATAACCGGATTATTCTGAAATTTGGCATGGCAGTACCCTAAGGGAAAGGTGCAAAAAACAAGAAGTAAAAAAGTGAACCGGCGGTTCACTTAGGGGGGGGGGTCCTCGCCGAAGGACCCAGTGGTTCACTTTCTTATTTTTGGTTTTTGCCCAAATACAGGTATTTGTTTTTTAATGAGCCTCCCCTTTGCAGCAAGAGACCAAATTATACCTATAGTCATATATATATATAGTGGCCTAATGGGTCAGTCAATTTTTAAAGTGCAAGAATAGGTCCTGAAAAAAACCCCAAAATAAGGCGGTTCACTTTTAGCTAGGGAGGGAGGGGGGGGGGGGGTCAAGCCAAAGTTGAACCAGCGGTTCACTTTAAAACTTTTTTTTGAGGTGTGGGGAAATAGAACAAGAGGGCATACACAGCCAAAGACCCATGCCCCCCCATGGTGTTTTCTGTTACCTAACAGAAAAAAAAGTTGGAGGTGTGAAGGAGAGGAAGAAGAAGGAGAAGGAACTGAAGAAAATGTCCATCTGTTGACCCACGCTACCACAAGGGGCATGGGTAAAAAGGATAAAAAGTCCATCTGAAGACCCGTGGATAAATAATCCTGCAACAGGTGGGGATACCCTCAGTCCCTTGTTTCTGGTTACTGGTCTTATTTTTTAAAGTTTTTATTTTATTTATAAGTTTCTTTAAAACAAATGCAGTTGTTGAGAGGAGGATAGTGTCAGGGGAGGATGGTATCAGGGGTTGGATGGTATCAGGGGGAGGATGGTGTCAGGGGGGATGATAGTGAGGAGAGAGGAAGTGGTGAGGAGGAGGAATTGAATTGGGAGGGAAGGATGGGATCAGGGGGGAGGATGTGGTCAGGGGGAGGATGGGGTCAGGGGAAGGATAGGGTCAGGGGGTTGTATGGGGTCAGGGGGAAGGATAGGGTCAGGGGGAGGATGGGATCAGGGGGAAGGATAGGGCCAGGGGGGAGGATGGGTTCAGGGGGTTTATGGGTTAGGAGTTTATGGGTCAGGAGGGAGGATGGTGTTAGAGGGAGGATCATATAAGGGGGGAAGATCATGAAAGGGGGCAGGGTGGTGTTTGGGAGAGGATGGTGTCAGGGAGATGAAGAGTTTCAGGGGATGGTATGTAGGTGATGGTGTCTGTGGGTAGGATGGTTTCAGGTGGAGACTTGTGTCAGGGGGGGAGAGTGTGGTCAGGGGGAGGATGGCGTCAGGGGGGAGTATGGGGTGATAGGGGAGGATGAGGTCAGGGGGGAGGATGGAGTGAGGGGGAGGGTGGAGTGAGGAGGGAGGATGGGGTCGGGGGGGGGGATGTTGTGAGGGGGGAGGATGAGGGCAGGGGGGGATGGGGTGAGGTTGTATTTGCTCCCAAAATTTGGAAGTAAGGAGGAAAAGGAGGGAGGAGAAGAAGGAGAAGAATGATAACAAGTCCATCTGAAGACCCATGGTTCCACCTCCAGGGACCATAGGTAAAAATAAAAATAACTGTCCCCAGATGAACCCTGCCCTGGCTTTAATTAATAATCTTTTGTAAGTGAACACATTTCCTCACTTACTAAAGATTAAACAAAGTGGGGTTCATCTCGGGGACAGTTAATTTTACTTTTCAGTATGGTATACATATATGTATATGTATATGTATGTGTATGTGTATGTGTATGTGTATGTGTATGTGTATGTGTATGTGTATGTCTATGTCTATGTCTATGTATATGTATATGTATATGTATATGTATATGTATATGTATATGTATATGTATATGTATATGTATATGTATATGTATATGTATATGTATATGTATATGTATATGTATATGTATATGTATATGTATATGTATATGTATATGTATATGTATATGTATATGTATATGTATATGCATATGCATATGCATATGTATATGTATATGTATATGTATATGTATATGTATATGTATATGTATATGTATATGCATATGTATATGTATATGTATATGTATATATGTATATGTATATTTATATATGTATATATGTATATGTGTATGTATAGCATCAGGTGATTCCAGTTTTTTCTTCTTCCTTTTGACCTCCCCGGGGGAGGCTCCCCCTCTCCATCCCCCAATTTTTTTTCATTCACCACAAATTTTACCACATTTTACCACAACCACAAATTTTACCACAAACCACTACCACTATCCCCCACCCCCCATGACGTTTTCTGGACCTAAGTGAAACAATTTTTAGACATAATATTTACATTAAAAGTATTAAAAAAAAAACATGGAAAAGTGGACTCGGCCCAAAAACCCCCCCTTGTGGATTTAATCCATCAAAATGTTTATTTTTTTCTTTTTCTTTTTCTAAAACTTCCCTTAGGGATTCTGCAACATGAAAAAAGTGGCTCAACTTTGGACCTTTTCCAAAGCTCCCATGACCCCCCCCCCCCTGTTTTCTACAAAAATGTTGTATACCAAATCGCAAGTTAGAATGTTCAAAAAGGTGTCAAAATGCTCGTAACACTTTTCCCTAGGAGGCCTAGATCCTATTTTTTCCGTCACATGTCACATTTTCGGCATACTTCTGCGATGTGTCATATTTGGATGAAACTAATGGCCGCCAGATGTGATGATTTTCGGTGGGCAAAAATTTTGGGCTAAACCGTAAGTGCTGGCAAAATCTGCTTTCCTCCATCCACAAGTAACTGCGAATATCTGGAGAGCATTTTTTCCGTATTTTTATAGCTTGTCACATTTTGTCACAAATGTGACATGTAACATTTTTGGTACAACTGTGACACATAATAATTTTTTTTATTTAGCACATAAAACATGTCATGTTATATATCAATCAAGTCAGGAAAATACATACATTCAATCCCTACATGTACAAACTCATTATTGCCATCCATGTCACATGTCACATGACATATGTCACATGTTACATATCAAACATATAGGTTCATCTTCGATATGGCATGTGACATATCAATCAAGTCAGGAAAGTGAAAGCATTAAGTTCCCCCAAGTAAAAAGTATCACACTCACGTTTTGGGTTTCACATATCACATGTCACATATCATGACATCACATATACTGTCTATCTTTGGATATGGCATGTGACATATCAATCAAGTCAGGAAAGTGAAAGCATTAAGTTCCCCCAAGTAAAAAGTATCACACTCACATTTTGGGTTTCCCATGTCACATACCATGTGACATCATATAAACTGTCATCTATGATATGGCATGTGACATATCAATCAAGTCAGGAAAGTTAAAGCATTAAGTTCCCCCCAAGTAAAAAGTATCACACTCACATTTTGGGTTTCACATGTCACATGTCACATAACATGTGACATCACAAATACTGCCATCTAAGATATGGCATGTGACATATTGATCAAGTCAGGAAAGTGAAAGCATTAAGTTCCTAATGGGGTCTCCAAGAGATAGCCGTGGCTTTCAATAAGATGTGTATTGATGTCTGCAAAATAGAGAATGACACAATTGAATATGTTTCCACACAACATACAATGACCACCTCCCAGGACCGGCCCCACTGGAGTGCTGGCCAGCTCTTGCATTGCTGACACAGGTGCTCGACACCTCTGTATCACGTGACCTGCACAGAGCCCCAGCTATCTCCCCAAGGGTGAGTCCCCAGACTCCTCTCTTACACTCTGTGCAGGTCTCCTCAATTGTCCCTCCATTGTCCTCACTCGCCAATAATTACAATAAAAATATGACGGAATCAAAGTCACATGTTTAGCTCTGCATAAATTCAAGAGTTTGATGTTTATAAAATAAATGTCCTGACTTGGGCCTTGCAACCCAAACCATTTTGTTTTGGCTGAAACTGTGACACCTGAATGAACAAACTCCTGCCATTGTTTTACTTTTGCATAACTCCTGACATCGCAGTTGTGGGAATCTAATTGTTGACAAACTAAATTTGATTTGCTTTGTCTGACTGACATATTTCCAATGTGTCATACAGGAATGCATTACTAATCAATCATGCAGTCACACATACAAACACACGACTTTGGTAACAGCTCCACATTAAAATTACCAAAACATTAGATCATCATTTATTGCTTTTTGTCTTTGGCTTCATGTTTACAGTAATTTACTTTTAGCCAAAACATTTGCATAGAGGCAAAATATTATATATGTCAGTTATTATGTCTGCCATGTGAATATTCATACCAAAAACAAGCTGATTTTATCTAAAATGATGATAATAATATTTTCACTTTACAACATTCATGAAGTTCATTTTGCAACCGACCAATTATAATTAAGTTCTAATTAATGAACTGTTACCAAATATCTACAATTATTTACACACAAAAATGCACTTATTCTGTCAACCGGAACCAAACATCACTCTCTGTCTCCGCTCCCTAGAGCTCCTCCTTACAAGAGGAGGACTCTCAGTGACTTCCTGCACCGGTGTCTCCAGACTACCAGCTGTTTCCCCAGTCTCCTCTACTGTCAGTCGCCCTCTGCTTCACCACCTCCAGTGACCTGGGTGTCACCCACACCTGGCTGGTAATCTCCTCTGTCCAGTCTCATTTGCATCCTGTTGCCAGGCTGCACATCCAATTCTGTCATGTAGGGGATTATCCTCCATAGGAATGCTCTGTTCCACCGAGTCACCCTCCCTGTTCCTTCCACTCTAACCTTGTACTGACTGAATGGTAGAACTTTGACCACCACTCCAGATCTATCCCACCGCTGTTTGTGTGGCCCATGCTGGTTTTGCAGGTGGACCACAGTC
>CBDHCY010000002.1:0-4549 GCA_965261485.1 Leptospiria bacterium | reverse complement strand
TCTTCTGCAAAATGTGTTACTGTTCCTTTAAGATTGAATCCCTCTGAACTGTTCAAATTAAATACATAGAATCCACTCCAACGGTTGTAATCTAGTGCAAACTTTTTGGAACTTGAAATTTCACTAAGACTTTCAGCATCTCCACTAATTGGTATTGATAAGACTCCACTTTTTTTATCAAAGAAGAATGACTTGTATTCGTATAGTGCTTCTGAATGAGTTGAACTATCGCCAACTATGATGTCATCAGCGACTCTGGGGTTTTGCACGTCTGCCACGTTAAACAATGCAATTTTAATGCCTAATTGTTGAACTCTACCATTATCTACTTCCTTTGTATCTCGTCCAATTCCAATAACATGCTCTTCATCATATGGGTGCAAATAGTTTGAAAATCCTGGAATTTTCAATTCTCCAAGAATTTTAGGTGTATCTGTTGATAAATCAATTACAAAGAAGGGGTCAATTTGTTGGAATGTTACCAAGTATAGTCTATCCCCCATGAATCTTGCTGAGAAAATACTCTCATCTGGAGCAATTTTATCTAATTCACCTACAATGTTTAGTTGTTCATCTAAAACATAGACTGCATTTGCACGAACAGTACCTTGATGTTGAATGTAATACTCTGTAGTTGTTGCAACTCTAAATCTATCTCCATTTTCATCCATGGAAAATTGATTTAGTAATCTGCCAGGAACTGATCCTTTAGCAACATACTCGATTTTATCCTCATCAATTGAAATTTTATGAATTATTGTTTTTCTAGTCTCTTCTTGGATTTTAGCATCGTATTCATTAAGGGCTTCTTTGATTTTTTTAAATAATTTTTCTTTGTCATTTTTATCCATCTGGTTGTAAGATTTTTGCATTAGTTCTGAAATTTTTACCCATTGTATTGATAAGTTGATTGATGAATCATTTTGTATTGTTTTGATTTGTTCTTGAATGTTATTTGGTAATAATGGTACAACTACTTCAAAGAATCTATCACGTGATGAATTCTCATAGAATCCAAATGGCATATTTTGTTGATATGTTAAATAGAAATTATCTTCAGAAACATAAAATGTCCCAGTATATCCCATTAGGAATGACTTTGAATTTATTTTATCATCAAAAATATTAATTGCTGTTAATGTGTTAAAGTTTGAAAACTGTTCTACATTATCAAAGTAAAATACATCTGGTGTCATTATTCTAATTGAATCCTCCATTATTACTGGGAGTCTTGGATATTGATAATCCACGTTACTGTTTGTAACAAAGTAAGCATAATTTCCAATCATTCGTGCATCCATGAAATGTCCATCTATGGAATAATCTTTTAGGATTGTTGGGTGTTCTTTGTCTGATACATCTACAATTAATGCATGTGTAACTGAACTGTATGAGCGTCTTGGAATAAAGTTGTACTGTGGAATAATTTCATCATCACTTTGACCATTGTAGAAAATTACAAGTCTATCGTCATTTAGGAACATGTTTTGAATGTATTGTGATTCAATATCTAACGCAATTTTTAAAACCAATTTTGCAGATTCTGCAGGATATGCATCAATGATTGTAAGTGTATTATGTGATACAATGTATACATACTTTGAATCATTTTTGAGATAGTCTGGCTCATCTACATTTTGTACTTGAACATTTGTTGTTGAATACTCTGATCCGCCTGATTCTATTTTAGATAATCCAACCGAAGGCATAGGTGCAACTGATGGTGTCGGAGCTCCTGTAGTCGGAGCACTATCAAACATTATAGATTCTTCTACTGCTAGTCCAACACTAAATGATCTTATCATTCTATCACCATAGAAATTCCCTCCAAGTACTGATGAGGTTTCAAGAATATCTTTTAGCTCTTCCTGAGATGATATTTTTTTAACATTGTTTGTTCCTTTAAAAAATTCTGAAGCTGTTTTATCTACATAGATTATTTCAGTTTGAGGTGTCTGTGTAATTTGTGGTTGATTATCATATACTATTGAAAACATTATTCCTGCTGTAGCTATTACCGAAATGGCGATTACTATTGGTATTATTATTTTTGAATTCATTTTCTCCTCCTCACTTTATCAATCATTCGTTTTTTTGATATCTGACATTTAGTGATTACTATTATTTCGTAGTTTGGGGTAAAAGGTTTAGTGAAATTTAAATTTTACCAAACAATTTACATATACTAGAATTAGATAATCAACTCTAATATCAACTGATGAATTGTCAAATGATGAATTAACTGAAAATATCAAAATTCTTGCTATTGACGATGAAAAGATAAAATCTTTTGGTGAGATATTTACAAATGATTCTAGTCGTGAAATCCTTCAATTGTTGTTTAATGATGAATTAACTGCATCTCAGATTGCACAAAAAAATGGCGTGTCTCTTCAACTTGTAAAGTACCATCTCAATAAACTATAAGATCTTGGAGTAGCAAAAGTCTCCAAGTTTGAAAAAAATTCAAAATCACAAGACATGAAAATTTACACTGCAACAAAATTTAGTATTGTCATTGTTCCACCTAAGTTGTCTGAAAAAACCAAAGAAAGTAAATTACTAGTTCGCTCATTTAGACATATCTACAAAGTTGCAGGACTTGGAATTGCAACTGGTCTTTCTGGGTTATTTTCATTATCACAATTTCAAAACAAAACTATTCGTGTAGATGATTTTACAATAGATGGTGGTATTTCTTCTATTGAAGAATCTGCTAAAAGTATACCATCTTTCCAAAGTGATGAATCAATGGAGTCAATTTCTGCATCTTCCCCAATAATTGCAGAATCTGAATCACTAGATATTGCAGAACGTAGTATGGATGTTGTAGATACTGCAGTAAATTCTGAGATGACTGTAAACTCTGATTTCTTTTTACCCTTTATTGTAATTACAATTATTCTGGGTGGACTACAGTATGCTATTTATGTAAATCCAGAAAATCTAATTTAACGTAACTTCGATTGCAACTCTTTCTTCTTTAACTCTTTCTTCTCCAGGATATTTTAGAAAAGAAATTTTTTCATTTAGTGTTCCATCTGTAACTAATTTTGCATTTCCAATGAATACATTATCCTTGTATTGTATTTTGACAAGTGGATTTACTAAGGCATTTTGAAACCAATCTCCATCTGGTTTGTGCCTTGAAAAGTAAATTTTTTCATTATGATTAACTGCCAGAAGCATAACTTTGTGTTCTCTACCTGTTTTCCTTCCCTTTGTGATTAGGATTGGTCGAAATAAATCTTCTTTTATTTCCATGCGTGATTTCCTTCTGTCAAGTAATTTAACCCCATTGATAGAAATTTCTGATATTCGGTGTGATAAGTAAATCTGTAGATTTGCTGATATGTCAGTAAAACTTGAAGGAATGCCTACAAATTTGGCAACAGCCGATACATTTACTGGAAAAAAAGTCATAGATAGAGAAGGAATCGAATATGGCAAAGTCAAACATATTCACATCAACCGAGACACACTTACTGTAAATGGTGTGACTATACATCAAGGATTTAGAAAAGATTACTTTCTATCTGAAGATTATATTGACAAGTTTTCTGAAGAGACATTGCTTCTTAGCAGACCTCCTATGAGAACTGGAATTCCTGTAACTGATATTGATAGACACAAAATTGGTAAAGTAAAGCGATTGCATAAAAATTCAGAAACAAACGAATTGGAAACAATTGAGGTTACTGATGGTTTAACGCATTCTAAAATCCTATCCAAATCTGAAATTTGGGGTGTAGGAAACTTTGTTTCCTAATTATTTGATCTAGGCTCAAATTACAACCGAAAAATATATGGATCTCAATTTTTACAATAATTTTGTGCCACAGACTGCCAAGTATGATGATCAAAAGTACATATCACGTGGGGAATTCTATGTTCTACACCTGGATTCAAAAATAATGAAGGACGGTGTTAAAGAACTAAATGATAATAAAGTCGGAGCACCGTTTGTTTATTCAGATGCATGTTTTATGGTAACTGCATTGTTTAGAAACACTGTTGGTGTTGCATATCGGCAGCTGCAGGGAATAATTAAAGACGTGTTAGGAAAAGAAAAATCTCCAAATTATTCTGCAATTTACAAAAGAATCAACAAGATAAACCTAGAAGATGATAACGGTAAAAGTTGGTTTTCAGATGGCAAAACAAAGACTGAGATAGTGTTTTTGTCAGGTGACAGCACAGGTCTCAAGCCAACTAGTCGAGGTGATTGGATGGGTAAAAAATGGGACATAAAGCGTGGATTTATCAAAATGCACATTATGGTTGATTCAAAAACTAAGAAAATTTATGCAGTATCAATTACGAATGAGAAATCAGGTGATGCACCAGAGTTCAAGAAATTACTCTCAGAGGCATTGCACAATATTGAGAATTCCACCAATGTTGTTGTACCTGCAGATCAATTATTGGTTAGTGCTGATGGTGCATATGATTCTAATGATAATTTTGAGCAATGTAAAAAGAAAGATGTAATTCCAGTGATTCCCATAAGAAAGAATTTTTCTATAAAAACCAAAGGTAACAATGTAAG
>CBDHCY010000001.1:0-6376 GCA_965261485.1 Leptospiria bacterium | reverse complement strand
CATCGTCAGGTTCAAGGAAAAACAACAACCCCCGATTAAAATATTGCGCTATCTTTGCTAATTGCTTGACGCTTACTTCTGCTTTCTGCAAGGTGGTTTTAGCAATGTTAATATCATTAGAGAGGTGATCAATATCCACATCGATAGCCTCGCAACACCATTGCAAGCGCACAGGATTGATTGTTATTTTTTTAGTGGCTTTCATGGGTTGTATCTTTGTTTGTTAAGATGACAACAAACTTTATTTTTTTGGCGGTCGAATTTGAATTATATAGAAGCATTATATCCCGCTCGTAACTATTGCTTTTTACACCAAGATTTAATTTTTAACCAATCAATACCAAAAAACGAGAGAAAACCAAAAACTGAAGCTAAACCGCCAACAACATAGATAAAACCACCTATAACTGGCATGAAATAATCGCTGAAAATAAACAATAACAATACTATCGAAAGACATGTCAAGCTTTTTACAATTCTTTTATTTCTATGCTTTCTTTCCTCTTCTTGTTTTTTAAGTTTGCTAATTTCACTATCTTTTTCTCTAATTATAAAACCTTTTTTTTCCGATTCTTTTTTATAAATAGATTTTTCTTCATCCATTTCTTGCAACTTATCGTCTTTCTCGCTAATTATATTGCTTTTATCTTCTGATTCTTTTTTATATAAAGCTTTTTCTCCGTAATGCTTTTCCATAGAACCAGAGTCAATAATTAAATTTTTTATATCTTCACAATTTGATTCATTTATATCATCTGGATTACTATCAATGCCTCTTAGATATCCTAACTTATCAATAAGCGTATTTTCATCTATATTCTTATTTTTATAATCAGCATTAACTTTATCATATTCTTCTGATGCTTTTTTCGATAATGATGCAGATAGTGCAATTTTAGCCTTATTTCTTATGTCAAATGTTGATGGTAATTCTGAATTTCCTAACCCTTTATTGGTCTTGATCCAAAGCTGGTTGGTTAAATCAAACAAACTTAATGCCAATGGAAAATCACCTGCCTCTTTATTCTCAATTGATAAGTCTATTGTATTTCTAGTTTCTGTTAACAGAAAATATTTAACTTTTTCCAATGTATCGTATTTATTACCCTTTCTTAATATGTTAACAGAACTTACTTGTCTAAGATGTTGCTGTGCTTTATCGTCTAGATTAGATTCGCATTCCAAATTATATTCAAAATTTTTCTCATCATGCTGCAATTGCTTTTCATGTTTTTTTATTCCAAGTCCAGACAATAGTGAATAAAAATCCACCTTTTCGCTTATAACATCACTGCTACTACTGCACTTATCTAAAATGGTTTTTATGGCATCATTTGGTTGATAGACTTCCTTCCTTGCTACTATTAACTCTGCTACATGAAAAATACCCTCAATGTCGTTTTTTACATCTTCTGAAAATTTTAGTGTAACTATTTTTCTAGTTTTGTTTACTATACCTACCAATGATATAAAATCATTGGCCATTTTCTCAAAAAGAATGCCATTATAAGAACCCAAATAAAATAATATTTCCGTATCCAAGAAAATTATTTTATCGTTCCATTTTTCTGGATTAATGTTCTCTATTCCATAAGAAATGCCTTCGTAAAGAATAAGTCCGTATTTTATTTCGTTTAATCCATTAATAAATTTATTATCGTTTGGGTATTTCGTAATACACGAATTAATATTTGGAAAAATATCATGCGTATCACTTTTATTTAAAAAATGACTTTCTAATGATTTCTGTATATCATCATATGATAACTCCTTATTTTCTATATCATTCTTTAATACATCTAAAATATATTTTTCTTCTTCTCTTGCTGAATTGGAATCTTCATCGAATATATTTACATTTTCAAATTTTTTAAGTTTTATATACTGTCCACTTTCTACCTTTAATCCATCATTTTTTTTAATTCTATTTAAGGACGTTTTTATTATTGCTTGCGGAATATCAAAGTTATATTTCTCATTTATTTTTTGAGTCATTTCAGTTAATGAAAATTCACACAGACTGGGATTTGATAACTCACATTTTATAAACGAAGCTATTATTTCATAAATATCTTTGTTTTCATCATAAAGTTTCTTGAATACTGACAAAGAAAGTAATAGGTTTTGTTTTTGTGTATTTTTCATTTTATCAATCATTTTAATCATACTTCATTATTTAATAACTCCCCATTAAACGCTTTTTGCAGGATGCTCTTTTTCAATTCATCTAAGCAAGTTATTTTTCGCTGGTAGATGGCTTCCAGTTTTTTGGTTTCGGTTGAAAGGTTTTTAAATTTTTGTATTAGTAATTTTTGTTTACTAACAGATTTTGGGTAAGTAAAAATCACTTTCTTTAAGGCTACCCCATTAAAATGAGGTTGTGCAGCACCAGAAGATAAAGTATTTGCTTGTTGCCAATAATCCCTTGTTTTTGCAAAATACCAATAGAGTGCATTTTCTATTTTCTCAGTAAATTTAATTTTTATAAGATACGACGCAAATACAGATATTTCATAATCTTTATACAAAAGAACCTTTGCAAAAGTTGCCCCCGTTCTTGCCATAAGTAAATCATTGTCATCCAAGACAAACCTTTCAATTCCTTTGGAGTATTTGATATATTTTTTGTTTGTTATAATAAGTTCACCATTTTGGTCAATATCTGTTATCCGAATGTATCTATAATCACCTTTCATTGTAGATTGGTCAGTGTATCCATACTCAACTGAAGCAACCTCCCCCAGTTTCTTTTCCTCCCATTCTCCATTGTCAATTTTCAATTTTCCATTAGCAAAAGTTTCTTGCAATTTTGATTGAAACAGCTCGCGGGCGTTTTTCAGGTTTTTTTCGGTATTGGCTTTGGCTTTATCTATGGCAGTAAAGGCTTTCTCTAAGATGGCTACGATGCGTTTTTGTTCGGGGAGTGGTGGGAGTGGTATTGGTATATTTTTCATCTTTTTTTGATTTAATTTAGGAACAGTCATTCCTGTTATATATTGCGTTAAATCACTAAAATTTAAAAAATTAACAACCCACTCATCTAACATAGAATTTCTTATAGGTCTTATTACATGGGCATGGTTATTTACCCAATATTTCCCACTTACAATAAACGAACTATTATCCCCTGATTTCCATTTTGCTCCATCTTCGCCAATTAAAACTAATTTTTCATCGAAAATATATTCGTGAACATAACTTAAAATCCCCGTTGCACCATAATAAGGGTATTCTCCTTCAACCCTGTTTCTTTTGGTTATTGGTTTCCTTAATTTATCAAGAATATCACAAACCTCCCCCAGCTTCTTAACCTCCCACCCTTTCGGCAAGCTCAAGGCATCGCCTTTCGGCAAGCTCAAGGCACCGCCTTTCGGCAGGCTCAAGGCATCGCCCTTCGGCAAACTCAAGGCATCGCCCTTCGGCAATCCTTTCTCTTTCAAATACAAAACCTTGCCAGCCCGATGGATATGTTCAATTAAATCTTCATTATCAATATGCGAAAAAATGGAAATATCAAACATGTAAGGCAAATTAAGCTCTTCTAATTCGTCCGTCAAAGGATAAACCGAATTGCTTAACGTCAGCTTGTCGCCGAATAAGGTTATATCTATATCCGAGCCATTGCGATAGCTCCCTTTGGCGCGGGAGCCGTACAAAATGACTTTGTCAATGACAGGGATTTCTGCGAAAGCCTGTTTAATGTTTCTTTCTGTGTCAGGGTCTAATCCAAACATTTTAATTGAAAATTATTTGTTAATTGAGAATTGTTTGATAATTGAGAATTGAAAATTGAAAATTGAGAATTACTTTTCATTATTTAATCTTGATGTTTTAACTATGCTTACCAACAATTTTATGAGTTCAATGTTTTCTGGATGGATAGAATTAAAATTTTTCTCGTCAATATATTCACTGTCTTTTAGTAACATAAGCCAATATTCTGTTTCGTTAGCTTCTTTTAATGCAATATTCATCTTGTGAACAAAGTCAGCTTTTGACTAGGCATGCTCGGCTTCTTTTACCAATGCGCCAATGCTTGTACCGCTTCTTAAAACTTGTTTAGAGAGCACATATTCTTTTTCTTCTGCAACAAGATATTTATACAATTTTATTATCCGTAATGCAAAAGCATAAGATTTTAAGGCAATGATATTTCCTTTCATTTTCCATTCTTAATTTTCAATTTTCAATTCTCCATTTTCAATTCGTTGTCTCTGTTCTTTTTCGAGCGTATGTTTCAATTCAACAAATGCTTGGTAGTATTTGTCGACAATATCTGCATGAATTTTTTTCACGGTGTTTTCATTATAAGTATGAACACTGAGTCGGCGAGATTCTATTGATTGCATAAAAACATCGCCTTTTTCAATTATTCCCTCTTTGAAGGCTAACCTAAAGGCATCCCTGCTTCCTTGAATATTAGTTACTCCCACATATTCGTAAAAATCTTTAATGGTAAGCCATGCTAATTCATACGCCAACTCAAAACTTTTAATCAACCCTTGCTCTTCTAAATTTGATAAATTTCTCTTTGAACTCAAATCTATAGCACCCGACAAACCTTCCAGTGCTTTACTGTAACTGTTAAGTCGCTGTATCCAGCGTATATCTTTATTTTTAGTCATTGTTAGAGTTCTCTTTAAAAATTTGTATTTTTACTGCTATGAGAGCTTTGTATCATTTTGGGTCATATTTGGTGGCGGGACTTTAGAGATTGTACTCGGTTAAGTGTCTTGTAGGTAGTAAACCCGGGGATTTGTGTGGTTTACTGGGTTCCTGCTTTCGCAGGAATGACAGGGTGGTGCAGGAATGACGGTGGGGCTGGAATGGCGGAGGGGCTGGATTCCTGCTTTCGCAGGAATGGCAGGGTGGTGCAGGAATGGCAGGGTGGTGCAGGAATGGCAGGGTGGCGCAGGAATGGCGGTGGGGCTGGGTTCCTGCTTTCGCAGGAATGACAGGGTGGTGCAGGAATGGCGAGTGTTGGATTTTTTGCATTGTCTCTTTAGCGATTGTACTCGGCTAACTCCCTTGTAGGTAGAAAACCCAACCCCCTAAATCCCCCTTGTCAGGGGGACTTGCCACTACTCCCATTTCTACTCAATTCCCCCTTCCGATAAAAAAAGGGGCAAGGGGGGTTAGGAATGACGGATGCGGCACGAAAGCCTTTCTTGTCAGTCATTGTTAGAATCCCGCAAAAGTTTTTTCGCGCTGTTACCCGTTGTTAATTGAAAATTGAGAATTGAGAATTGAAAATTGAAAATTGTTTGTTAATTGAGAATTGAAAATTGAGAATTGAAAATTATTTTTCATTATTTAATCTTGATGTTTTAACTATGCTTACCAATAATTTTATGAGTTCAATGTTTTTTGTTAATTGAAAATTGAGAATTGTTTGTTAATTGAGAATTGAAAATTGAAAATTGAAAATTATTTTTCATTATTTAATCTTGATGTTTTAACTATGCTTACCAATAATTTTATGAGTTCAATGTTTTTTGTTAATTGAAAATTGAGAATTGAAAATTGAAAATTGAAAATTATTTTTCATTATTTAATCTTGATGTTTTAACTATGCTTACCAATAATTTTATGAGTTCAATGTTTTTTGTTAATTGAAAATTGAGAATTGAAAATTGAAAATTGAAAATTATTTTTCATTATTTAATCTTGATGTTTTAACTATGCTTACCAATAATTTTATGAGTTCAATGTTTTCTGGGTGAATGGAATTAAAACTACTATTTGTTAGTTGAAAATTGAGAATTGAAAATTATTTTTCATTATTTAATCTTGATGTTTTAACTATGCTTACCAATAATTTTATGAGTTCAATGTTTTCTGGGTGAATGGAATTAAAACTGTTTTCATCAATATAACCGCTGTCTTTTAGTAGCATTAGCCAATATTCTGTTTCATTGGCTTCTTTTAATGCGATATTCATCTTGTGAACAAAGTCAGCTTTTGATTGGGCATGCTCGGCTTCTTTTACCAATGCACCAATGCTTGTACCGCTTCTTAAAACTTGTTTAGAGAGCACATATTCTTTTTCTTCTGCAACAAGATATTTATACAATTTTATTATCCGTAATGCAAAAGTATAAGATTTAGAAGCAATGATATTTTCTTTCATTTTCAATTTTCAATTTTCAATTTTCAATTTTCAATTCTCAATTCTCAATTTTCTTGCTGTTCATTTTCAATTTTCAATTCTCAATTCTCAATTTTCAAGCTGTTCATGGTCAATTCTCAATTCTTTATACATTATAAGAGCATCAACGTAACCACTGCTCTTGCTATTAAATGCCTTCGGTAAATGGCCAATAACCTTAAATCCTAGTTTTTTCCACAAGCGAATTGCACCTTCGTTTGTGGAAAC